>CAMNSU010000014.1 GCA_946555455.1 uncultured Clostridia bacterium
AATGCAGTATCAGTCTTTCCCGCGTTCGCTTTTTTGCGGCGCGGGTTCTCTTTTTATATGGAGCAGTGAAAGAAATGATACAGCGTAGATTTTTATAAAATTTGCAAAAAAATAAAATGGTTGAATTATAACTAAAACGATAGCTTGTTCCAAAAAGATATCAATTGATTTATAATAGAATCAGTTGATAAGAAAGGGGGCGTTATCGTGCAGTTGAATTATAAACTGATTGGCAAGCGTATAAGACAATGTAGAAAACAGCTTGGCTTAACACAGAAAGAGGTTGCGGAAAAAGCAGGAATATCGGAACAATATTGTTCTGAACTGGAATTAGGAAAAAAAGGCGGTACTCTTGCAGTTTATTATCAACTTGCGCAAGCATTAAATGTAAGTTTAGATAGCTTGGTCATGGATAACGTCTCAAATGATAATTCAATAGCAACATCAGCACTAATAAACCGAATACAGAACTATACACCTAAAAAGTATGAAATGGTGTTATCTTATATGGATTTTTTAGATTTCATTAATTAGAGTGTATGATTATCTATTCATGAAGTAAGAATACAATTTAACAAAAGCGGCTATTATGCAAATATATAATAGCCGTTTTTTGTTAAACTATTGATAAATAATTTTTTAGAGGGCACTAGAAGTCAGTTCAGTATGATAGCTGCGTTTTTGGGGTCTCATCAACAGCAAGTAAGTATAGGCATAACTTTCATATTCCGTTCTTAACTGTTGTGTCTTTTTGCTATGATGCAGATATCGGCAGTGCAAACTGCACGATAATCCCCTTGTTCAATCATTTGTTTCGCCTGTGATTCGTTGAATCCCTTTTTCAAGACTTGCAGCATCCAGCATTCCGTTGGCATAGGTAACAAGATTTCCGTTTCTATCAATAAAAAAGGTAGCCGGTAAGCCTGAAATATAATAAGCGGAAACGGCCTGCTGCGTTTTGTCAAAAAATACCGGAAAAGTAAAGCCTTGCTCTGCGATATAGTCTTTGGCAATCTGTTCAGTTTCCCTCTGACCGTCGGTGGCGTTGACCATCAGAAATTGCACGTCAGGATATTTTTGATATGCTTGGTTGAAATCAGGCATTTCCTCTTTGCAATAATAGCACCAAGTTGCCCAGAAATTGAGTACAACAGGTTTACCCAAATAATCCGACAGTTTCACGTCATTGCCGTCGGGCGTGGACACGGTGAAACCGGGAGCGGCATAATCAGACGACGCTCCGTCAGACGAGTTATCAGTTTTATCGGTTTGATTTTCAGCGAGTTTGTCGGGCGCATAGGTTTTACTCAAAGAACTATATAAAAAATAGGCGCCTGTAAAAAGCAGCACGGTACATACAATGCCGGCAATCCATAAAATATTTTTTTTCATCATAATATCCATAGCCTTTCCGCCCACAAATTAGGAATCAAAACGTTCTTATCGTGGGCGGATAAGACGTTAAATTCCTCCTACGAAAGAATGGCAAGGAACTTGCCCAAAAGTCCTGTCATCATCAAAATGCCAACCAAAACGAGCAGTGAACCGCTGACAATATTGATAACTTTATAGTTTCGCTTAATAAACGCAAACGTATTTTTGAGTTTGTCAATCAAAATGGCGCTTACCAAAAACGGTATGCCGAGCCCCAAAGAATATAACAATAACATCAGCACGCCGGTGAGCGCATGACCCTGCTGGGAAGCGAGCATGAGAGCAGAACCGAGAAAAACGCCTACACAGGGCGTCCAGCCGATGGAAAACACCATGCCGAAAAGCACAGCTGAAAAAAAGCCGAGATTTTTTTTGTCCATAGACCGGTTGATGCCACCAAACAAGCGAACCTTAAAAACACCAAGAAAATGCAGACCGAAAAAAATCACAATCACTCCTGTGACAATATTAACAGCGGTTTGATATTCCTTCAGCAATCCGCCGAGTGTTCCTGCCAGCGCGCCCATTGCGACAAACACGATTGTGAATCCTGCCTCAAATCCAAGTGCATTTTTAATGGTTTTGGCAGTGGTTCGCTCTGTATCGCCTGCAAAATAAGACACATAGATTGGCAGCATGGGCAGCAGGCATGGTGAAATAAAAGTGATGATTCCTTCCAAAAAAGCAATAAAATATTGCATAGGTCAGTCCTCCTTATGCGGTTTGTCCGCGGTAATTGCGCTTTAAAAACGGATTGGCAGGGCAATATAACGTCTATTATATCAGTTTTTTTCATTGAAATCTGTCATTATGTCACATTCGTGCGGCAGAAATTTTGCCATGTAAAGATTTTGCCATTTGGTTATTGACATATGTCAATAACTATGCTATGATTGATATATGTCATAAAAAATTATCATATCATATTCGCCGCAACGTGTCAAGAGAAGGTAGGAGAGGACGATTACATGCCGAGACCGAGAAAATGCAGAAAAGTATGTTGCTTGCCCAAATTCAATGAATTTCAGCCTGCCGGCAGAGTGGGCGAATGCGTTGTTTTGACCGTAGATGAATACGAATCCATTCGGTTAATTGACAACGAAGGGTTTTCACAGGAAGAATGTGCAGGATATATGCAGGTTGCCCGCACAACGGTTCAACAAATCTATAATTCTGCCAGGAGTAAAATCGCCAAAGCGTTAGTAGAGGGTGTTGGTATCCGTATTGAGGGCGGAGAGTATACTCTTTGCGACGGCAAGGAAAAAGAGTGCGGGTGCGGCGGCTGCCGTAGCCATCGTGGCAAGAGATGTGCTGATTCCTGCAATTAGCGCCGTCCTGTCATCATAGAGGCGCCCGCAAGAGATTTTAGTGCGGCGGAAACGCAACAGCACGATATGGTAAAACAAGTCTAGTTTACTTGCCCATTAGGGCAGGTATAAGAGAATCGAATATTATCATATAAAAAGGAGACAGATAACATGAAAATTGCAGTAACGTATGAAAACGGACAGATATTTCAGCACTTCGGTCATACCGAACAGTTTAAACTCTACCATGTGGAAGATGGAAAAATTCTTTCCGCCGAAATCGTGGATACCAATGGCAGCGGACATGGTGCGCTTGCGGGTCTGCTTTCGGCGCTCAAAACAGATGTGTTGATTTGCGGCGGCATTGGCGGCGGCGCACAAATGGCTTTGGCGCAGAGTGGAATCCGGCTTTTTGGCGGCGTCAGCGGCGATGCTGATAAAGCAGTGGAAAGTTTTATTGCGGGAAATTTGGCATATGACCCTGAGGCAAAATGCGACCACCACGACCATCAACACGGCGAAGGACATACTTGCGGCGACCATGGCTGCGGAAGTCATAACTGCGGAGAACATAGCTGTCATTAAAGGAAAACCACACCCGCGCTTCCCCAAGCACAGGTGTGGTTTTTGCTGATTATTTGCATTCTGTGCAGATATATTCAGGGACAGTGCATTCATGCATGACCGATTCATAAAGCCGCCATCCGCCCGCAAGATTATAGCAGTCATAACCGTTGCCCGCCAGAATACGGCAGGCGATATAACTGCGAAGCCCGCTGTGGCAATGAACATATACAGGTTTATCTTTGGGAAGTTCGCTGAGGTGTTCTCTGAGAGAATCGAGTGGAATATTGATAAATCCGTCTATTTTACCGCGGCGCACCTCCGTCACGGTACGGACGTCGAGCAGGGTCACGCTTCCGTCGCGCGGAAGCGTTTCCACGTCGTGCCAGAAAAATTGCTTGATTTTTCCGGTAACGATATTTTCCGCCACAAACCCCAACATATTAACAGGGTCTTTTGCGCTGCCGAAGGGCGGTGCATAGCAAAGTTCAAGCGTGGCAAGGTCAGTGATTTTTGCGCCGAAGCGGATGGCACTTGCCAGCACATCTAAACGCTTGTCCACACCGTCAAAACCGACAATCTGTGCGCCGATGATATGCAGCGTTTTTTTATCCCACAAAACTTTTAAAGACATGTTTGTGCCACCGGGATAATAAGAGGCGTGAGACGCGGAATAGGTATAGGTTTTATCGTAGTCGATACCGGCTGCCGCTGCGCTTTTTTCGTTCAATCCGGTTGTCGCAACTGTCATATCAAAGAGTTTTAAAATGGCGGAACCTTGCGTTCCGGTATAGCCGGAAGAAAATCCTGCAATATTGTCTGCGGCAATACGTCCCTGTTTATTTGCAGGACCGGCAAGCGGAATAAAGGCAGGGGATTTGGTGATGAAATCTTTGACTTCCACAGCATCACCTACGGCATAGATGTGTGGGAGATTGGTGCGCATTTGCGGGTCAACAATGATGCAGCCACGGGCATTGGTTGCAATGCCGCATTCCTGCGCCAGCGCTGTTTCGGGACGGACGCCCACAGATAGAATGATACAATCGGATTCGATTTCGCCGTTTTGCAACATGACACGATTGCCGCTGATAGCAGTGACACCGTTGTTCAGATAGAGCTCTATTCCTTTTTCTTTGATATATTGATGCACATCAGCCGCCATATCAAAATCAAGCGGCGCGATGAGATGGTCAGCGAGTTCGACAATCGCGACGTCAAGCCCTGCTTCTGTTAAGTTCTCAGCCATTTCAACGCCAATATATCCGCCGCCTACAACAACGGCTGATTTCGGTTTTGCTGTTTCAATATATTCCTGAATGTTCAGCGTGTCGGGAATGGTGCGAAGTGTGAACACGTTATTGCTGTCAATACCACTAATGTTTGGTTTGATAGGCTCGGCACCGGGAGACAAAATGAGATGGTCATACTGTTCCTGATAGGTGTCGCCTGACACTAGATTTTTCACTGTGACAGTTTGTGCGGTCGGGTCAATTTTCACCGCTTCGTTCTGAACGCGCACATCAATATGAAATCTTGCCTTGAAGCTCTCGGGCGTTTGCAGCGTCAGGGCATTACGGTTGGTTATCGTACCGCCAATATAGTAGGGTAGACCGCAATTGGCAAAAGAGACATATTCACCGCGTTCTAAAATGATAATTTCTGCGTTTTCATCTAGTCGGCGGAGTCGGGCTGCCGCAGATGCACCACCGGCAACACCGCCTATTATAATAGTTTTCATAAAAATATCCATCGCCTTTCTGCCCACAAATTAGGAATAAAAAAATCCGAACGTCCTTATTGTGGGCGGATAAGGCGTTACCTCTTTTCTGAAAGGAGTCTCATGCAAAATGGAATGGACAATGTTTGAACCGATATACCAAGAAATATTTCCGTTTTGGAAAGAAATCTCGGAAAAAGACAGGGAATATATCTGCCGGCATTCGACGGCTTTGCCCTATCCCAAAGGCGCCGGCGTTCATGACGGCAATGAGTGTTCCGGCGTGATTTTTGTCCGCTCCGGCTGCCTGAGGGTTTATATCATGTCCGAAGAAGGCAAAGATATTACGCTTTACCGCTTGCATAAAGGAGATATGTGTATGCTTTCCGCTTCCTGTGTCTTGCAGAGCATTACCTTTGATGTGTTGATTGACGCAGAAGAGGACAGCGAATGCTATGTCATCAGCGGAGCCGCCTATGCCGCCGTGTCGGAACGCAATCCAAGTATTAGAATATTTACGCTGGAAACAGCAGTCAGCCGTTTTTCCGATGTCATGTGGGTCATGCAGCAAATTCTTTTTATGAGCATGGACAAACGGCTTGCTATTTTTTTGCTGGACGAAGCGGCGAGGACGGGAGCGGACACGATTGCACTCACGCACGAACAGATTGCCAGATATATGGGTTCTGCCCGTGAAGTGGTGACAAGAATGCTGAAATATTTTGCAAATGAAGGGATCGTTCAAGTATCGCGCAAAGGCGTGAAGCTTTTGGATAAAAAACGCCTGCGCAGCCTAGCCTGACGTTTCCAATTTAAACACCGATTCGATTTTCTCCGGTCTATTCCTGCAGCATTGCAAGAATCTGCGGTTTTGGTTTTGCACCGACGGATTGATTGACAATTTTTCCGTCTTTCATCACCGCCAGCATGGGAATGCTGGAAATACCAAAGGCGCTTGCCAGTTCCGGTTCGCTGTCTACATTGATTTTGCCCACAAAATATTGTGGATTTTCCTCTGCAATTTCGTCTACCAAAGGCGACACCATTCTACAGGGACCGCACCAGTCGGCATAGAAATCAAGAAGCACCGGTTTATTACTGTTTTTTGCTAAATCAAAATTGTTTTTGGTAAGTTCTACTACTGTCATGGTTTATTTCTTCCTTTCTTTTTGTCAATTACAGGGAAATCTCTTTGTTTACTACCTAAAAAGGAGGTATTGTTTCTGTCTTTAGTATAACCTATTAGTCTATCATTTTCTGTGACAAAGTCACATTTTTTTCGCTTTGCAGATAAGCTGCGTCATCGTTCCCATGGGACAATATACACACCAGGAGCGCGGTTTGCACAAAATCATGGTAATCAATCCAAGGACGGTGGAGGTGAGCATGACACTGTAAAAACCGAAAGCAAACTGTGCCACTCCGTCTGAAAACAGCGTACCATGATAAGACCAATGCCACGGCACTTTTAATGTCCACAGCAAGGTTACGACTGTGGTCAAATTTTTTGCGCCGTCAAACACTAAATAGGTGTTCCAAAGCATTAGAAAAAACATTGCAAAAAAGAAAATTAGAAATCCATATCGGAAATAGCTTGATTTCATCCAACGCGGAATGTCTTTCTTTCGGGAAAGACCGAACTTGCCACCAAGGAGAGAAAACAACTGTCCTCTGCCGCAATATTTATTGCAGTATGCTTTGTTGCCTTTTACGATGGAGATAATCAGCGGTATAAAGAAGCAAAGCAGTCCCAGCCAGGCGAACAAAATATTGAAAAAGCCTAAAATAAGATAGGTAAGCGAGACAATCCAAAGATAATCATACCACTTTTTTTTCATTTTTCCAGCACCTCCAATGTGATAATGCTTGCAGGACATTCTTGGACGCATTTCCCGCAGCCAACACACAACGCGTGGTCAATCTCGGCGTTGATGCCGAAAGGAATTTTGATTGCTGCCCGCGGACAGACTTTTGCGCAGCAGCCACATGCAACGCATTCACTTTCATGGATAACAGCTTTTCGTTTTATCATAACAATATCCATCACCTTTCTGCCCACAAATTAGAAATGAAAAATCTAAGCGTCCTTACTGTGGGCGAATAAGACGTTACATGAATATTTATGCCCATCTGCATTTTCATAGAAGGCGAAAAAAGTAGGCATATTCAACTTTTGTTTGCCTTAACGTGATTTTTTACGTTATTTCCTCCTGCCTTTTCTAGCAGTATATCAAAAACAGAGGAAATGGTTCAGTGACTAGGTCACCAAGCATTCAAATTGAAAAAATGAAGCAAGAAAGAAGTTTGAAAGAGTTTGAACGGATAAAAAGCTCCCCCGTTCAATGTTAGATTGAACGGGGGAGTTGATAATACTATTTACCAGTGAAACTCAGCCGGATGATTTTTTCTTATTGCTCTACCAGGCGTTTGGTGTCGCGGGCAATCATGAGTTCTTCGTTTGTCGGAATTACCAGCACGCGTACCGGCGCGCCGTCTTTGGAAATGTCCGCTTCCTCGCCGCGCACTTTGTTCTTTTCAGGGTCAATGGTAATACCCATGAAGTCCAGACCTTCCACGCTATCCGCGCGAACTTCCGCTGTGTTTTCACCGATTCCGGCGGTGAAAACCACCGCGTCTACACCGCCCATTGCCGCCGCGTAGGAACCAATGTAGCTCTTCACGCTGTAGGTGAACATATTGAGTGCCAATTGTGCGCGTTCATTGCCTTCGTGCGCAGCCGCTGTCAGGTCACGGAAATCGCTGCTGATACCGGAAACGCCCAATACGCCGGACTCTTTGTTCAACTCTGCATCCACTTCCGAAACAGTCATGTCGTTTTTCTTCATCATGTAGGGGATAATGGCAGGGTCAATTTGTCCGCTGCGCGTGCCCATCACCAAACCGTCCAGCGGCGTGAAGCCCATGGAGGTATCAATGGAATTTCCGCCTTTGACTGCGGCAATGGAGGAACCGTTGCCCAAATGGCAGGTGACAATCTTCAAGTCCTCAATCGGACGGTTCAGCATTGCCGCTGCCCGCTGGGATACATATTTATGGGAGGTTCCGTGGAACCCATATTTGCGGATTTTGTTTTTGGTATATTCTTCATAGGGCAGTCCATACATGTAAGCGTAGTCCGGCATGGTCTGATGGAATGCTGTGTCAAATACGCCGACCTGCGGAATGTCTTTGCCAATGGCGTTTTCACATGCTTCAATCCCAATCAGGTTCGCCGGATTGTGCAGCGGCGCCAAGTCGAAGCAAGCGCGGATTGCCGCTTTTACTTCATCGGTAATCAGCACGGAACCGTTGAACAATTCGCCGCCGTGCACCACGCGGTGTCCTACGGCGGAAATCTCGGACAAAGACGAAATCACGCCATGGTCTTTGTCGCACAATGCGTCCAGCACCATTTTGATAGCGTCTGTGTGGTCTTTCATGGGTTTTGCAATTTCCACTTTGTCTCCGCCTGCCGGAGCATGTTTCAAAACAGAACCGTCAATGCCGATTCTTTCGCAGTTTCCTTTGGCGGTAACAGATTCGTCCGCCATGTCAATCAATTGATATTTGAGGGAAGAACTCCCTGCATTAATTACTAAAACATTCATATTATTATGTATCCTCCCTTATGCTTTTTTGCTTTCAATTGCCTGCACGCAGGTAATTGCGACAACGCCGACAATGTCTTCGCTGGTGCAGCCGCGGGACAGGTCGTTGACCGGTTTTGCAATCCCTTGTGTGATAGGTCCGTAGGCTTCCGCTTTTGCCAAACGCTGCACTAATTTATAACCAATGTTTCCGCTGTTGAGGTCAGGGAACACCAAAACATTTGCCTTTCCTGCCACCGTGCTGCCCGGCGCTTTGCTCTGTCCGACAGACGGCACGATTGCCGCGTCAAGCTGTAATTCGCCGTCCAATGCGAGGTCGGGGCGTTTTTCTTTTGCCAGCCGCGTTGCTTCTTGCATTTTGTCCACCAGATGGCTTTTTGCACTGCCATAGGTCGAATAGGACAGCATTGCAATCGTCGGGTCAGCTTCCGCCAGAGAGCGGAAGGACGCTGCGGAGGAAATGGCAATTTCCGATACCGCATCCGCATCAGGATCCTCATTCAGACCGGAATCTGCAAAAATGAAAGTGCCGTTATGACCATATTCACAGTTGGGCACGCACATCAGGAAGAATGCGGAAACCAGTTTTGTGTTCGGCGCGGTTTTCAGAATTTGCAGTGCGGGACGCAGAACGTTGCCCGTCGCGTTGACCGCGCCTGCCACCATGCCGTCCGCCATGTTTTCTTTCACCATCATCACGCCATAGTATAGTGTGTTTTTCATGGTTTCACGCGCTTTTTCCGGCGTCATACCTTTTGCTTTACGCATTTCGCAGAATTTGTCCGCCAACTCGTCAAAATGGCTGTCCGTTTCCGGGTCAATAATGGTTGCCGCGGAAATATCCAGACCTTTTGCTTTTTCCGCAATCACATCTTTGTTGCCGAGCAAAATGATGTTTGCGATTCCTTCTTTCAGAATCATAGCGGCAGCTTCAATGCTGCGGATTTCTTCACCTTCTGCCAAAACAATGGTCTGTTTATCCGCTTTGGCACGTTCTTTGGTTCTCTCTAAAAAAGTGCTCATATGTATAAATCCCCTTTCTGATTCGTTTTGTATGTCTCCATTATACACCATTTATAGATTGTATACAATATGATTTTGCGAAAAAATTTCACTTTTTTTGATTTTTTACCATGGTTTTTGCAGAAAAAGAAAGAGAAGCTTGTCTGAAAGCAAAACAAAACGGTTTCCGGCATTGCAAATCCATAAAATTTGTGATACAATAAACGCAGAAAAAAGAAGTCATAGCTGCTAAACACCACGTTTCCCGACAGAGAACGGGCGTTTTCACCGTAGACCGGCAGACGGCAGCAGCGCGGGGAGGGGAACAGGTTGCGGATTGCAGCAGTGATTGCGGAATATAATCCATTTCACAAGGGACATGCCTATTTATTGGAACAGGTAAAAAAACAGGGCGGCGCAGAGGCGGTCGTCTGTATCATGAGCGGCAGTTTCACACAACGCGGAGAATTGGCGTTGCTGGACAAATGGCGGCGTGCGTCGCTTGCGCTTTGTGGCGGTGCAGATTTGGTGGTGGAACTGCCGTTTGTCTATGCCGCCGCACCGGCGGAATATTTTGCGCTGGGCGGCGTGGGGGTGGCGCAGCGGATGGGCTGTGTGGATATGCTGGCGTTTGGCAGCGAGTGCGGACAGTTGGAACTGTTGGAACAAGCGGCGGAGGCGTTGCTAAAGTCTCCGGCGGAGAGACTGCGCGCACACATGAAGGAAGGACTCAGCTATCCTGAGGCAGCGGCGCAAATTGCAGGAAAAGCGGCGGACAGCCCCAACAATTTGCTGGGTATTACTTATCTGATGGCAATGCAGAAACTGGGGGCGGATATTCAGCCGTTCACAGTGAAACGGGCGGGCGCGGGACATCATGACGCACAGCCGCAGGCGTGCATGAGCGCGGCGGGAATCCGCAAAGCGCTTATGGAAGGCGTTTTGCAGCGGGAGCAGGCGCCGGAGCAAACCTATCAAATGCTGATGGAAGCGCAAAAACAGGGAAGCCTGTCGGATATGCGGCGGCTGGACAGAGTCGTTTTGGGGATTTTGCGGCGGGAAGGCGTTCGTCCGGACGCCGCGTATCTGTCGGAAGGTTTGGAAAATCGTATCATGCGCGCCGCGCGCAGTTGTAAAAGCACAAAGGACTTGATTCACCTTGTGAAAACCAAACGGTATCCCTATACGCGCATTGCACGTATGTTGGTGCATGTTTTGATGGGAACTACAGCGGGACAGGTGAAGGAGGCATTGTACCGCGGACCGGGCTATATCCGCGTATTGGGGTTTAATGAAACAGGAAAGACCCTGCTGCGGACAATGAAGCAAACGGCACAGGTGCCGATTATCGTGAAAAGTACAGCGCAAGGAGAATTATCGGCATATGCGCAGGAGCAATTGCGAATGGACATACGTGCGCAGAATTTTTTGGCGTTGGCGCGGGAAGCGGAGGAATATACTGTGGCGGGAGAGGACTATACGACCTCTCCGATTGTGATGCCAAGTAACACGAGGGGGATTTATTCCGGAACGTAGGCAAACAAAAGTCGAATCTCATGCCGTCCCTCTTTTACCACGTGTGCCACAGAGGGTATGTCCGCGTGTTTTATGACCTAAATAACAGGAGGACAGACAATGTTTGGAGAATTTATCGGGGCATTTGAAGCGGTTTTGGTGATGGTGCTGCTGATTTTAACAGGATTTTTCTTGACAAAATTTCAAAAAATCGACTCCAAGGTGTCGAAATTCATCTCATGGACAGTTGTGAACATCACGCTGCCCTGTTATATGCTGCATAACGTCACGACATCTTTTGAACCGGCGGAAATTTGGCATATTCCGCAGTATATTGCGCTGCCGCTGGTCAGCGTGTTGATTGGCTATGTACTGGGGTGGGGGATTGTAAAAGCGTTTCGGATTGATTCCAAATATGCAGGCAGCATGATTGTTATGACTGCGCAAAATAACACGATTTTTATGGGACTGCCGGTGAATCTGGCGCTGTTTGGCGCGGCCAGCGTACCTTATGTACTATATTATTATATGGCGAACACGATATTGTTCTGGACACTCGGCGTATATACCATTTCCGGCGGACGAAAAGGAGACGGCAGTGGAAAATCTTTGCTGGCGCGCATTTTTTCACCGCCGCTCATGGGATTGATTGTGGGACTGGCGTTTCTTTTGGCGAACATTTCCGTGCCAAAATTTTTGCTGGATACCTGCGAACATATCGGCGCCATGACCACGCCGCTGTCCATGATGTTCATTGGCTATGTGCTGTGCAGCAGCGGTCTGTCTAGTATCCGTGTCAATAAAAACATGGTGCTGGGACTTGTGTGCCGGTTTGCCGTGGGGCCGCTGGTGGCAGTGATATTATTCAGTCTTGCACCGTTTCCGCCGCTGATGAAAAACGTGTTTATTGTACAGGCGTTCATGCCTGTGATGACCAATCAGGCGATTATCGCAAAAGAATATGGGGCGGACAGTGAATTCCCTGCGGTGATGGTGTCGATATCCACGATTATCAGTCTGATATTGCTGCCGCTGATTCGCGTGGCGTTGGGCGCGTGAAGAATATTAAAAAGGGAATCAATAGGTGAAGAGAGATGAAAATGATTGAAATAAGAGATAGAAATGCGCTGTTGATAGAACAGTTGACGGAGGTTTGGGAAGGTTCCGTGAGAGCAACACATTTATTTTTACCGGAGGAAGAGATTGCGCATATCAGAGAATATGTGCCGCAGGCATTGGAACAGATTCCCCATTTAATCATTGCAGAGAATGAAGAAATGGTTCCGACCGCGTTCATGGGAATAGCGGGACAAAAGCTGGAAATGTTGTTTGTTGCGCCGCAGGAGCGCGGACACGGTTTAGGAAAGAAATTGCTGCTCTATGGCATTGAAAAATATGCGGTGAATGAATTAGGGGTGAATGAACAAAATCCGCGGGCGAAAGGATTTTATGAACATATGGGATTTCAGGTGTATCGCAGAACAGACAGGGATGAACAGGGAAATCCATACCCCATTTTATATATGCGGTTGCCATAAACATAGGGGGTGCCCC
This sequence comes from uncultured Clostridia bacterium, assembly GCA_946555455.1. Taxonomy (GTDB): domain Bacteria; phylum Bacillota; class Clostridia; order RUG12999; family RUG12999; genus JAAWTG01. Next base: position 12,705 of record CAMNSU010000014.1, read on the forward strand.
TTCTTTGTTGAAGTATTGTATGGTAATGTAAAACGGATAAATCAGAAAAAGAGTGGATGGCAGCAAAAGTTTGTCGGTTTTATTGATATGAGGAAATTTGACATAAGCTCATAAAAACCCCTTCGGCATATGTTATAAAACATATGCCGAAGGGGTTTTTATAAAGAATAATATTTATTGATGTTTGGTGTTTTTGGCTCCCAGCGCTAAAAATATGGAAGGCACAAACGCAAAAACAATACCAAGCATATACGCTACTAATGCCGAATTGATACTAAAATATGTTGTAAAAAATGCGTATATCAACATAAACAAAGGAAACATTGGCATATTTGCCAGTATGAGGATTCCTGCTTCACCATGCGACAGAAAAATAATCGCCAAAATGCAAATAGGAAGTGCAATTGTTCCCCAAATGCAATGCATTTTTGTATTCGGCGGATTCAAAAATTGTTTACCTGTCCAAAAATAGATACCACAACTTATGCAGGTAACTAGTATACAGCCAATAATAACCATACACTGTTCCGCCCAAATATAAAAGTGGTTATGTATCTGATAGCCTATCTGTACGACTACCCACATCAGTATTGATAATATTATATGTACAACAATTGAAATGATATTATTTTTTATCATCATACCATACCTCGTCAAATGCAGGCTTGCCGGCTTCTTTGGCATATACATTATGCCTTTGCTTATGAATCTGTCTATCCTTTTTCTGTTTTTACAAAATTGGTGCTGCAGATGGGGTGCTTTATTTTTTATGGTCTTCTTCGCGGATTTCCACGCGGCGGATTTTGCCGCTGATGGTTTTAGGCAGTTCCTCCACAAATTCCACCACGCGGGGATATTTATAAGGCGCGGTGTTTTGTTTTACATAATTCTGGATTTCTTTTTTCAGTTCTTCCGACGCGGTGTAACCTGCCGCCAAAACAATGGTCGCTTTCACGACCTGACCGCGAATGGGGTCCGGTACGCCGGTGATAGCGCATTCCACAACAGCGGGATGTTCCATCAGAACGCTTTCCACTTCAAACGGTCCAATACGGTAGCCGGAACTTTTAATAATATCGTCTTTGCGCCCCACGTACCAATAATAACCGTCCTCGTCTTTCCATGCAAGGTCGCCGGTGTGATAGTAGTTGTCGTGCCAAGCAGCGCGGGTGCGTTCTTCATCGCGGTAATATTCACAGAACAATCCGATTTGTTTTTTATCCGTCCGCAGGACGATTTCACCGACAACGCCGCAGTCCACAGGGTTCATGTCGTCGTCCATAATATCCGCATGGTAGAGCGGAGAAGGTTTTCCCATGGAACCAGGTTTTGGTTCGGTGCCTGCCAGATTCAGCACAGTACAGGTGGTTTCCGTCTGTCCGAATCCTTCCATCAGTTTCAGTCCGGTCGCTTCTTTGAAACGGTCGAACACTTCCGGATTGAGCGCTTCACCTGCAATGGTTGCATGTTTCAGGGAGGACAGGTCGAATTTCGTTAAATCCTCCTGAATGAAGAAACGGTAAATGGTAGGCGGTGCACAGAACGTTGTAACCTTATATTTTTCAATAATATGCAGTAATTCTGCCGGAATAAATTTATCGTAGTCATAGACAAAAACAGCCGTTTCCGCCATCCATTGTCCATAGATTTTTCCCCAAACAGCTTTTCCCCAGCCGGTATCCGCCACGGTTAAATGGCAGCCCTCGGGGTCTACGTTTTGCCAGTGACGCGCTGTGATGATATGTCCCAGCGGATAGGTGAAATCATGCGCCACCATTTTGGGCAGACCGGAGGTGCCGGAGGTGAAATACATCAGCATCATGTCGCTGCCGCCTGCCGCATCTTCGCCGGTGGGACGCGGGAATTCATCGCTTTGCTGTGCAATGCCGTCGTCATAGAAATCCCAGCCTTCCCGCGGCTGGCGTACCACCACGCGGGTTTGCAGCGTGGGCGAATCGGCAAGCGCGCTTTCCACGTGTTCCGTCACATCGCTTTCACAGGTACAAACCACCATTTTAATGTCCGCCGCATTGAAGCGGTAGACATAATCTTTTTTGGTGAGCAAATTTGTGGCAGGAATGCAAACCGCGCCGATTTTGTGCAGCGCTAAAATACAGAACCACCATTCATAGTGGCGTTTGAGTACCAGCATCACTTTGTCGCCTTTTTTAATACCTTTGGATTTAAAATAATTGGCGGTTTTGTTGCTCATGCGGCGGACGTCGTCAAACGTAAAGATTTTTTCGTCGCCTTGCGCATTGCACCAAATCAAAGCTGTTTTGTCCGGTTTTTGTTGTGCAAGCGCGTCCACCACGTCAAAACCATAGTTGAAATTTTCCGGCGCATTCACTTCAAATGTATGTAAAACACCATTTTTGTCAAATGTCTCGTTTACAAAGTTTTCATAGAGTAAGCCCATGGGTCTCAGTCCTTTCTTTCCTCGAATTGCGTATTGGTGACAATTGCCAGAAACAGGCAGTCTCCGCCGCCGGTGGCAATCATACCATGACCGTGGGACGAGTCATAATAAATGGAGTCTCCCGCGTGCAACGTTTCTATTTTTTCGCCGATTTGCACCATCAGGCTGCCGGACAGGATATAATCAAATTCCTGACCGTCGTGGCGGCTGAGTTCAATCGGTTTTTCTTCCAAAGCAGGGTCATATTTTGCAGTGACCAAAAACGGCTCCAAAATGCGCCCTTTAAATAAATATGCAAGGTTCTGATAATCAAATCCGTCGCGGCGGCGAATGGGCAGCCCCTTATCTTTGCGCACCAAATCATAGGTGCTTAGCCGCGGCGATTCACCTGTCAGCAAATCGGTGATATCAACGCCGAGTTTCTGCGCTGCTTTAAATAAAAAGGTGAAGGAAAAATCAGCTTGTCCGGTTTCGTGCGCCAGATAATCTTCCAAATCCACACCGATATGTGACGCCATTTCTTCAGGGGTGATTTCCAGAATGTCACGCAAATCCATCAGGCGTTTTCCAATCTCTTTGACTTCTTCCATCATAGGAATACAACCTCCTTTTATCGTTCGTTATTCTTAAAAACATTGTATCAAAAAATGGACAAATTGTAAACAGTTTTTGGAACTTTCTTTGCGGTAAGTTCGTCAAAAATATTTGATGTGCTTTCGGCAGCAAAGTTCCGCAGTATGGCTTTACGCAGTAAAACGTTAAAGAAGCTGATGCATATGGCACAGTAAAAGTGCAAAAACATCAGCTTCATCAAATTGTTTTGCTGCTTGCCATGTGAAAAGGAGGCAACCATTCCGTCAATAGAAGATACCCTCCTTTAACAAAGGAGCACACGTCTTTGAGGGGGACATGGTTTAAACATACATTGCAGCAAGTTTCAATCTTTTTTGCTATCTCGGCGTTTTATCAATAGTTTGGAAATGTCAATTTTGGTTTTGCCCACCAAATATAAATAACCCAGAATGGAAAACACAGCCGCGCCAACAGCGTCAACAATGATATCCCACATGGTGTCTTTCAGACCAAAAGCGCAGATTTTTCGGAAAATCGGCGTGAGTAGCTGCAAATCTCCGTTTGCCTGAACAATGGTGTCGCTCATTGCTTTGATTGTTTGTTCATCCAGCATATATTTTTGCATGTTGGTACCCACAATACGGTCGGCGGCGAATTCAAAGATTTCCCAAAGTCCGCCGATGCCAAGAGCAAAGGTAAACGTGAAAATAGCGACAAACAACGGACTTAAACTGATTTTCACTTTTTCATGTTCGTTGAGCAAACGAATGAGAGAAAAGCCTATCACACCAATAATAAATCCGGAAATAGTGTGCAGCATAATATCCCACCATGGGAATTTATAATAAAATTCGCCGATTTCACCCAGAAACAGGGCGGCAAACACAAAGCAAACCAGCGTCACTTCGGTGATGGTGGGAAATTCAATATGCATATGCCGTTCAATCAGAATCGGCAGCACAAACAACAACAGAATCCAAACTGCCTGCATGGCGACAATATAGTTTTTCAGAAAAATAGCGGAAACAAGTTCGGCAATCACAATCAGCCGCATAATCCAAAATACAATTATCATTTTTTTGTTTTTCGTAGCTGACACGGGCTTCACTCCATTTCCGTATTTTGTTACCATACATACCCTCTCTTGTGAAAGGCGTATGTGCTCTTGTCAAGAGAGGGTAGTGTCATAATCAAAAAAAGAGACAACCTGCTTTTTTTCAGGTCAATGATATTGTATCAAAAAAGATACAGAGCGTCAATGCGGACAGGGAAAATGAAACAGGAATGTAATGAAATTTTAAAAGTATCCTGCCAGTTTTGCCGGAATATGGGTAGTCCGTAATATTTTTGTAATCTTTTCTGGTATTTCTGGTTGAAAAAAAAGTAGAAAGATGATACAATGTATATAGATATTGCTTGATATATACGATTTTTGTGATTCTGATAGAAAGTGAGGTGATTGGAAATGGGGGAAGCAGAACTAGTACGGCGTGCAAAAGACGGAGACATGGCAGCATTTGAGCAACTAATTTCCAATTACCAGATGAAAATTTACCATATTGCATACCACATGCTTTCCAATGAGCAAGATGCGGAGGATGCGGCGCAGGAGGCAATGATTAAAGCCTACCGGTATCTGGGCAGTTTCAAAGAGGAAAGCGGTTTTTATACATGGATATACCGTATCACGCACAACATTTGTCTGGACATGCTCCGCAGACGCAAGCGCAGTTTGACGCATGAGACGGATTTGGTGAAAAAAGACCAGGACGGTCAGGAAGCGGAACTGCAAATTGTGGACGCGAAACCACAACCGGAGGAACAACTCATGCGGCAGCAGGTGCAAAACGAAATGCAAAACGCCATTGCGGAGTTAAAAGAAAACTATCGCGTGGTGCTTGTTATGCGTGATATTGAAGGCATGAGTTATGACGATATTGCAGCGGTACTGGAAATATCGGCGGGGACGGTCAAATCAAGACTGAACCGGGCGCGGGAAAATCTGCGGAAAATCGTTGTAAAGAAATATCAGCATTTATTGGAATAATTGTGCGTAGGGCGGGAACTTTTTCACGTGTCGTGCGTCTAATATATTGTAACAGCGGAACCGTATGTCCGCCGGGACGAATCCGAGTTTGACAAAGAAGCGGGGTGAGTAACGTTGAAATGTGAAGAATTCAAAAACTTAATCTCGTCTTATATAGAAGGTGACTGTTTGCAAGAACAGGAATTCGAGCGGCATATGGCGCAGTGCGCGGCATGTCGGCAGGAATTCGAGGAAACAAAGAAAATTGTGGCGTTATGCAGACAAATGCCGGAAATACCGTTGCCGGAAGGGTTTGCACAGCGGCTGCATGAGCGGCTGCTGCTGGAAGCAAAACCGAAAAAATCGGTGATGATTCAGTGGAAACGGTATAAACGCGGCTTTGCAGTCGGAGCGGCTGCGATTGCGGCATCGCTGGTGTTTGTGGCAACACCGTTTTTCTCTCTGTATAACGGCAGCGGAAACGTTTCAATTCCTAATATACAAGACACTCCCGAGTATGGGAATATAGCACAAGGCGGCAACGGGGCGCCGGAAAGCACGGCTGCACCGGATATGGCGGCAAATATAGAGTTGCCGCAGCAAAATGTGACACAACCGCAGCAAGGACAGCAGCCGGAATCATCGCAAACGAATGATTTGCCGGAGAACATAGCAGGACAGGAAACGGTTCTGCCTAAGAATCATCAGATACCGGAGCAAAAAGCAGCGGTTCAGCCACCGGTGCAAACACCGGCGGCAGCAGAGGAAACGCCGCAATCTGCACCACAAAATCCACCGATGGCAGCGAGCGGAGCAATCGCTTCACAGCCGGAAAATGTGCCGGAGCCGAAGAGCAATGCAGCGGCGACGGCGTCGAATAGTCTCGACGCTGTGGAAGCGCATGGCGTCGGTGGCGGCGGCAGCAGTATGGTGATGGCAGCCAGAGGTAATTCGGAACCTATTGTGCAGCAGATTTCGGCCAGCGCGGAAAACCGTGCATGGTTGCAAGAAAATGCAGCAGGTTATGGCAGCCGGCAGACGGTTGACGGCATGGAAATTGTGACGTTGACTGTGGAAGAATATCGGACGCTGCTGGATAGCAATGTACAGCACGAAACAACACAGGAAGTACCGCAGGCAGCAATGGATTTGCTGAAGGCGGACGGGTATTATGTGATTTTGAAATAGAACAGAATGACAGGCAGGAGCAGGCTTGAAAGAGCCCTGTTCCTGTTTTTTTTATGTATGTAGTAGGAGAATTTGTACAGAAATGAAGAGATACGGCTATCAAACAGATAGAAAAGTTTTATAAAATAATGGGAAAATGAAACTTTTTGCGGCGGCTGATGAAATATAGAAGTGTATAGGTTAAAAGCTTTTGATTTATATTGGTAAAGGTTGGAGACAAATGATAAATGAAATCAGTTTGTTAAACAAGTTGAAACAAAAACGGCAAACAGCGCTTCAAACAGCAATAGAATTATATACGCCATATATCAGTGTTGTCCTTTTTCGTAAGGTTGGCGCATCTTTGCCGCGCGAGGATATTGAAGAAATTGTTTCTGATGTATTTATCGCACTTTGGCAAAATGCAAACCACATAGACCCGAAAAAAGGAAGCATTAAAAATTATATAACAGGCATAGCGAAGCGGCTTGCTGCAAGGAAACTACAAAAACAATCCGGCGGGTACATACAGTTTGACGAACTGGAGATTCAGAGTGAAGATAATGTTTCGGAGACTTGCATTGAAAATGATAAAGCAATGTTTCTCTGGAACACTGTTATGGGACTTGGAGAGCCGGATAATGAAATTTTTGTCCGATATTATTGGTACGGCGAAAAAATCAGGGAGATAGCGGCGGTGATGGAGTTAAACCAGTCAACCGTTAAGACCAAGCTATCCAGAGGAAAGAAAAAATTAAAGGAACGGTTATCAGATATGGAGGAACGGTTATGAAAACAAAGAAAAACTTAGCAGAGGAATTGGGAATCAAACATTTGGAGGATACGGCTATCGGTGCGCTTCGTGTTGATACCAAAAAAATAACGGATATCGTAATGTACCGTCTCCATGCTGAACCGCAGGAAAGGAGCATTATGATGAAAAGAAAAAGGACGATTCTGCTTGCGGCAGTGATAGGTACGCTTGCGCTTACGACAGTGTTTGCTTCCGCAGCGGTCAGAGAAAAAATCGGAGAAATCATTTCTTATTTTCAAAGCGAAGAAGCGGTGGAAATTTCAAATACCGAGCAACTCGCAGCTTGGAACCATTCTGTTGGGAAAAGTGTCAGCAAGGACGGTTATACGTTGTCGTTAGACAATGTGGCGGCAGACGACAATTTTGTGCATGTGTTCTACACGCTGCAAGGGGAAAATGCATTGTATAACAGCAGTACCGGTGAGCCGAATGTGTGGGTAATGTGTTTGCTGAACGGCACAGCTGCCGATATGGATAATCATAATACGTATGCCGGTTATCAGGCAAATGAACATACCTTAAAGTTTGCAGCAAAATATAACATTGCCGGATTGAATTTGTCTGACAATTTCCGGTTAGAGTTGATTGGCGTACCGTATGATGAGCAGCAAAATAATATGCAGCAAATGAACCATATTTCTGCTAAAGTGTGCGCGGGAGAAACATTAACAGAGGAAGAACTGGCACAGATACTCTATATAAACACGGAAATTGATAAATCGGCAGTGAAAATCAATACAGTAAAAAAGGAACTGAATGTGCCGTTATGGGGAACTGAAACAATGCTGACGAAATTTATCTATTCGCCGTTTGGCAGTCAGTTGGTTACCAGTACAAAGTCTGATTCCGACCCAGAGACGACGGTAGGGCCGGAACAGTTTGCAGTGTTTGATGAACAGGGGAGTAGCTTAGATATTTTGAACAATGATTTCGTATTAAAGAGTGGCGGCGTTTCAAACAATGCTTATGAACTGCTTCGCGTGACGCCGCAGACAAAGCAGCTTCAGCTTGTACCATATGCATTTACAGAGCATCACGAAAGCCCCGAAATTGCAAAAAATACTGTGGGAAACTTCCCGTTGGAATTGAACGTAAGTGAATATGGAAAAATTGTTGTTACCGGTATATCCTTCCGTGACGGAGAAATAGCGGTGGACTACTACAAAGATGGATTCACAGCGGCAGACCCGTCATTTATATTCTATGACGGCAGCGGCGAACCTATGGAATTGGGAGGAAAATTGAATTGTACCCAATATGTAGATGTACACTATGATACAAATTCCTATACGGCAAGATATGTATATGCGCCGGCGGAAAACGAAAACGCCGCAATGCCGTCGGAATTCCGTGCAGCGGCGCTGGAGCAGCAGTTGCAGCAGATTGGTGTTTTTGGAGAGAATATAAAACTGGACTTTGATAAAAAAGTAGTGGTCAATCTGGGATAAGAAATCAATGTTTATCAAAATGAAAAACCGGTTTGCGTAGGCAGTCTGACCCGATAAGAAAGCGTCTGAAGAACATTTCTTCAGACGCTTTTTATGTGTCTCAGTCAACAGGGATAACTTCGATGCCGTGCTGTTTCAGCAGTGCGGCGGTTACGCCGTCGCCGGAAATTTTTTTGCCGGAAAACGTACCATCATAAATCAGTCCGCAGCCGCAGGAGGGGCTGCTTTGTTTGAGATAGACGGTTTTCACGCCGCTGTTTAATACTTTTTCCAGCGTCCGCCGTGCGCCTTCCACAAAAGCAGCGGTCACGTCCGCGCCGTCGCAGGACAGTACCTTGGCGCGACCTGCCAGTACGTCGCTGCCGTCATAGCCCGTTTCAATTTCCGAAGGCGGGTGGGGAATCCCCAAACCGCCCGCCTGTTCGGGACAGAGCAGCACGCCGCCTTCTGTTTCATATTTTTGGCGGATATCCTCCCGCAGATTGTTTTTTCCGTTATATTTACAGTTCACACCGTTTAAACATGCACTGTATCCATTCATGCGAACGCCTTCTTTCGTCATAGCTTGTGGGACTGATAGAAGTCCTTCAAATCCGCTTTCAAGTCCGCCGGCAAATCGTGCCAGCGTATGCCGCGGATAGCGCCCTCCAGCGCACAAAGACGGTTGTAGCAGGCAGAAGGGTCGTTTGCCTGAATGCGCAGCCACGCGTCGCGGCTGCCGAGGTCGGCGAGTTCCTGCGCCGTATGAACGCCAACGTCCTCCAGTTGCTGTGCAACGGTTTTACCGATATTGGGTAATTTTTCAAGTTCGCTCATTGAAATTCCTCCTTAGGAAAACAAAAGTCGATTCTCTTATGCCTACAACGTTATGCAATTGTCTTTTCCATGATATCGTCGTCCATGAAAAAGCCGCCGCCGATATCCGCTTTTTGCGTGCGTACTTTTTGGAAGCCCAAACGGTTATATGCGGCAATGCTGCCGCTGTTGTTTTTGTTCACCGTCAGATACATGCTGCGGCAGCCGTGTTCCCGCGCGGTTTCCTCTAAATAGGAAAGGGTGCGCGCGGCAATTTTCTGCCGGCGGAAATTTTGGTGAATATAAATTTTGCTGAGGAACATGGTATCGCCCTCCGGTTTGATGGACGCATAACCTGCCGCCACACCGTCCACCTCCATCAAATAATAGAAATAACCTTCTTTGATTTGCTGGGAAATAGCCTGCTCGGATTGCAGGTGCTCCAGCATATATGCCACTTGTTGCGCACCGATAATGGGCGTATAGTGCTCCGTCCAGATTTCTTTTGCCAGCGCGGCAACGCGCTGCACCTGATGAACATGTTCCACCGGTAAAATATTCAGTTCTCCCATTGATTTTTCCTCCTATGTCTAAACGGTTATCATTAAGATTTCTTTTTGTCCTGCATTGCCTTTTGCAACGCCAGTTCAAAGACGCTGACTTCCTCCTCCTGCCGCTGCTGCTTTTGCAGATATTGTTTCACAAACTGTTTGGAGGCACCGCCGCCGCTCTCGTTGTTTTTGGCATGGAATTTCTCCACTTTTTCACGGAATCCGCAGGGGCAGACATACGTTTTTTTCTCACCAGTACCGTAGATTTCCATTTTTTTGTGACAATTGGGACAGCGGACATTGGAGTGAAAACTGATGTTTTCGCGGTGCCCGCAGTCGCGGTCTTGGCACACCAACATTTTGCCGCGTTTTCCGTTCACTTCCAGCATCATTTTGCCGCACTGCGGACAGGGCGTGCGTGTCATGTTGTCGTGCACATAGGTGCTGCTGCTTGCTGCAACGGTGGACACTAGCGCTTTGGTATACTGCCGCATATCGCCGACAAAATTTTCTTTTTTGATGGTTCCTTTGCTGATACCATTTAACTGCTGTTCCCATTTTGCCGTCAGAAGCGGCTCTTTCAAATCCTGCGGCACCAACTCCACAAGCTGCATTCCTTTGGAGGTCGGCACAATTTCCTTGCCGCGTTTTTCCATGTAAAAGGAACCAAACAGTTTTTCGATAATGTCCGCGCGGGTCGCGGGCGTCCCCAGCCCGCCGCCGATATATTCTTTCATTTTTTGGTCAGTGATGAAGCGGGACGGGTTTTCCATGGCGGATAGCAGCGTCGCTTCTGTGTATCGCGCGGGAGGTTTGGTTTTGCCGCTTTTTAGCTGCACATTCGCACAGGTGAAGGTTTTGCCGCGCGCCAAATCCGGCAGCGTCTGTTCTTCTTCTGCTTCGGGGTCGTCCTCGTCGTCACGCACGTGATATACCTTTTTCCAGCCAAGCTGCACCACCTTGCGCCCCGACGCGCGGAAGGTTTCGCCCTCGCAGGTGAGTTCCGCTTTGGTTTGCATATATTCATAGGGCGGATAGAAGCACGTCAAAAACCGCCGTACCACCATGGTATAAATACGCAGTTCGTCTGTGCTTAGCGCAGATAAATCCACGCGTTCTTCCGTTGGGATAATCGCGTGGTGGTCGCTGACTTTTGCGTTGTTGACGCAAGCTTTGGCAATGGTTTTGCGCCCGCGCACCAGTTCGCTGACAATGGGGCCGAAATCGCCGACGCGTACCGCATCCAGCCGGTCGCGCAGCGTTGGCACAATGTCGTCCGTCAAATAGCGTGAATCTGTCCGCGGGTAGGTCAGCGCCTTGTGCTGTTCATAGAGACGCTGCATGATGTTCAGCGTCTGTTTGGCGGAATAGCCGTATTGTTTGTTGGCGTCCCGCTGTAGTTCCGTCAAATCGTAGAGCATGGGAACCGGCGTCTTTTTGGGCGTTTCTTTGACGGAGGCAACCGTGAAGGTTTTGCCGTCTATTTTTTTGGCAATCGCCTGCGCTTTGGCAGCGTCAAAAATGGCGGTCTGTCCCTTGCTGTCCTGCCACGTGACAAATAGTTTGCCTAAATCGGCGCGGACGGTTTGATATTCTTTCGGTACAAACTTGCGAATTTCTTTTTCGCGCTCCACAATCAGCGCCAGCGTCGGCGTCTGCACGCGTCCGGCGGATAGCTGCGCGTTGTATTTACAGGTCAGCGCACGGGTGACGTTCAGCCCCACCAGCCAGTCCGCTTCGGCGCGCGCCTGGGCGGAGCGATAGAGATTCAAATAATCACGCCCGTCCCGCAGCGAAGCAAAGCCCTGTTTAATCGCTTTGTCTGTCTGGGAGGAAATCCAAAGACGTTTGATGGGGCCGCGAAACCCTGCTTTGTCCAAAATCCAGCGGGCGACCAATTCGCCTTCACGCCCAGCGTCTGTTGCAATGACGAGAGAGGAAACGCGGCTGTCGTGCAGCAGTTTTTTCACCACGCTATACTGCTTTGCGGTAGAGGGAATCACTTCCAGCTGCATTTTGTCAGGCAGCATGGGCAGCGTTTCCATGCTCCAGTTTTGATATTGCTTGCCATATTTTTCCGGCGGCGCAAGTTCCACCAGATGTCCCAGCGCCCATGTAACAATGTGACTGGAACCTTCAATATATCCGTTTGCTTTTTGGCGGCAGCCCAGCACGCGGGCAAGTTCGCGCCCCACAGAGGGTTTTTCCGCCAACACCAATGTTTTTCCCATAGCTAGTTCTCCATTTCTGATTTGATGATGAAAAAATGCAGAAAGCCGGACGGCATAGCAAGAGACGGAAACCTGCAAAGCAGTCCTACCGTTTTCTATGCTATACAGGCGTTTCTGCATGTATCATTTTTGGATTTATATCTCCGTATAAGTTGGGTTTTGTAGAATTAGGCGCCATGATAGGCAACAACCGACAGCGCCGGAAAAAAGTATTCCAAAAGATATGCTATCCTTGCGTATTTCTTAAAAATGCAAGCATTTTCTCATTTACCATTTTCCCTTCCTCATTTGTAAAATGAGGTCGGTGTCCGCAATTTTTAACAATAAAGATTTCTGCTTGCGGACATGTATTTTTGATTTTTTCTAATCGTTCTTTCGTAGCAAAATCATCATTTTCGCCTGCAATCAACAACATTGGCATTGTGATGCGTGCCCATTCTTCTTCCGTTATGCAGGGGTGCTCTTTCCAATCCTTCACTTCCTGCCGCAAATACTCCTGCCAATCTCCACCATGAGCCTGCGCATGAAGGTGCTTTATCTTCTCAATAAATTCATTGTCGCCTTGCTTCAATAATGCTTCCGGTAAAAAATTTTCCGCGCCAACACTATCTATCACACCGCCGTTTCCGATTGAAATAATGGTTTTCACTCTTTCCGGATATCTTGATGCGATATAGTATGCCACGCCACCACCGGTACTATATCCAATCAAGTGAACCTTCTCTATGTTCAGACTGTCGAGAAAATGAATCATATCTTCCGCTATCAAAGCGGAATCCCAGTTCAGGTTTTTGCATTTCGTACGTCCGTGTCCCCTGTAATCAGGGTATAAACATCTGTAGCCTGCGGCATAAAAAGGTTGTATCTGTCCACTAAATGCCAGTATTCCACGACTGTAACCACTATGCAGGAAAAGGATTGGCTCACCACATCCAATTTCTTCATAAAAAATATCTAAGTCATTGATTCTTTGATAAGGCATAGTGTTACTCCTTTCCCACACAGTTTTGGGACAAGTTGATAGTAGCAAGTTATCAATTTTTTCAGCATATATGAATGTTTCTATCAAATTTCTGCTCTGCTATCGAACCTACAGAGTATGCTCATAATCTCCATTTATGACCTTCGGGATACATGATTGTTAAAGCGTCATCAAGCCAGCGTCTTTGCTGCTGGGTCATGTTAGCCATGGCATTGTCATAATCACTTTGATAGCCTTCTCTTTGCGTATCTGTGGACTTATAAAGCAAGCACATTTCCGGTGATAGATATGGCAAACTGCCGTTATACAAAATAGCATCGGATAATGCCAGTTTAACAGCATGATTGCGCGCATACAACAAATCTGTATCATCTTTGTCATTAAACAAAAATTCAACAAAATTCAATTTTGTCTGTCCTATGTGTTTGAAATTGATGAAATATATACCTGCTTCATCTGTTGCTGACAGGCACACCAACTCACAATCTTGTGTACAGCAAAAAATATTTCTTTTACGTTTTAATTGATTATGAATATCGGTAATATGGTGCGCTTTTCCGCCTCCGAGCATTTCATACACCTGAAACCCAAGTGATTGCATATACTGAATAATCGTGTCGCGTTCCGACCAATATGCAAGAATGTCAATATCACTATGTTTTCGCGTTTCGGCGCCGATAAACAAATCAATTGCCCAGCCGCCGCAGAAAGCATATTCAAAACCGTGATTTTTTAACAGTTCATTCGCTTGTCGTATAAGATTGTTCAAAGTAATCACCTTACCGTCTTGCAAATTTCATGTCAACAATATGTAGCATTATTTTACATTTTTTATAACAGTTCGTCCGGACGCGCGCTGCGCATACCAAATTCATAGAGCAGCGCTTCCACAATGCGGCGGGACGCCTGTCCGTCGCCATAGGGGTTGACTGCTTTGCTCATTTTTTGATACGCTGCCGCGTCGCGCAGCAGTTCGTTTGCCATTTGATAGATGGTTTCCTGTTCCACACCCGCCAGCTTGACGGTGCCTGCTTCCACTGCTTCGGGGCGTTCCGTCTCGGTGCGCAGCACCAAAACCGGTTTGCCCAGAGACGGCGCTTCCTCCTGCAATCCGCCGGAATCGGTCATCACCATATAACAGCGGCTCATCAGGTTGTGCAGCTCGTCCACGTCCAGCGGGTCAATCAAATGAATACGGTCGTGTCCGCCCAGAATTTGAAATGCTGTATCGCGTACCGCAGGGTTCAGATGAACAGGATAGACAATTTGTGTATCGGGATTGTCCTCCACAATGCGCCGCAGCGCGCTGCATATCTCCTCCAGCGGTTTCCCCAAATTTTCGCGGCGGTGCGCCGTTACAAGAATGATTTTGCTGCCTGCAAAATCAATGGTGTTTAGCAACTCATTGCGGAACGTATAATCCGCTTTGGCAGTATACCGAATGGCGTCGATAACCGTGTTTCCTGTCACATATACGCCGTCTGTAATACTCTCCCGCGCAAGGTTTTCGCGGTTTTTCACGGTAGGCGAAAAATGAAAATCGGCAATCGCGCCGGTCAGTTTCCGGTTCATTTCTTCCGGGAACGGCGAATATTTGTCATATGTACGCAGTCCCGCTTCCACATGCCCGACCTTCACTTGGTTATAGAAAGATGCCAAACTGCCCGCCAAGGTGGTGGTGGTATCACCGTGTACCAATACAACGTCCGGTTCGCATTCCGCGACTGTTTCATAAATGCCGCCCAGCGCGAGGGTCGTGATACCTGCCAGCGTTTGCCGGTCTTTCATAATATTCAAATCGTAATCTGCTTTGATGTGAAACATATCCATCACCATGTCCAGCATTTGGCGGTGCTGGGCGGTGACGCAAACAATACTTTGGATTTCTTCATATTTTTCCAGTTCCAGAACCAGCGGCGCCATTTTAATGGCCTCCGGACGTGTTCCGAAAACGGTCATTACTTTTAATTTATTCATGTTGTTTCTCCTTTTCTTCCGGCTGCGCGGTTTCGTCCTGTGCAGCAGCTTGTACCACATTTTCCGGATTTGTTTCTGATGGTTCGGTCACTTCTTCCTGTTTGGCATTTGGTTTGCGCGAGAAATAGAACCCCACGCCAAGGAACAATGCCACCGACAGAATTAAGAAAATTCCCTGAATCATTGTGCCGCTGGTAGACATGATAATGGCGCTCAGTCCCAGCAGAGAAGTAATCGAATATAAAATCGCAACCGTCTGTTTTTGACTGAAACCCATGTCAATCAGCCGGTGGTGCAAATGTCCGCGGTCTGCGCCCATAATGGGTTTGTGGTGAATAATGCGGCGGATAATCGCAAATGCCGTATCAAAAATGGGCAGTCCCAAAATCAAAAACGGTGCGACAAACGTAATCAGTGCATAACCTTTAAACAAACCATAAATAGACATGGTTGCTAAAATATATCCCAAAAAGGTGGAACCTGTGTCGCCCATGAAAATTTTCGCAGGATTGACGTTGAACGGCAAAAATCCCACACAGCTTCCCACCAAAGCGGCTGCCAAAACGGCAATCAGAGAATTGCCGTTAATCACTGCAATGAACAGAATGGACATGGAGGCAATGGAGGACACGCCCGCCGCCAAACCGTCCAGACCGTCAATCAGGTTTACTGCGTTGGTAATCGCAATAATCCAGATAACAGAGATTACCGCGCCTACAATGGGATTCAAATGCAGCATACCGGAGGGATTTATAAACTTCGGCACGGAAAAAAAGGCTATTGTCACGCCGCTGAGCACCGGAATAATTGCCGCAACAATTTGAACGGCAAGTTTCAGTTTTGCAGACAGCGGGTGAATGTCGTCAATCACGCCCAATCCGCCAAGAATCAAACAGCCAATCATAATGCCGCGGATTTCCGGCGTAAGGTCGTTTGTGAAACAGAGAATGCTGACAAAAAAACCGTAAATCATGGCAAGTCCGCCAAGACGCGGAATCGGTTTTTTATGCATACGCCGTCCGTCTTTCGGAACATCTACCGCGCCGATTTTTTCCGCAATCATTTTCACAATCGGCACTGCAATAAAGGTCACCAAAAAAGAAACCGCCAAAGTCAGCAGAATCTTTGAATAGTCTACATTCATGGTTTTTCACCTCAAATTTTATCCTTTCGGGATAAACCCGACTTTTTTGTATACTTTGCGCAGCGTTTTCTGGGCAACATAGGACGCGGCTTCCGCTCCTTTTGTATAGATTTGCTGCAAATAGTCGCGGTTGTTCATATAGTCGTTAAATTTGTCCTGAATCGGTTTGAGATAGCTGACAACCGCTTCGCCGACCGCCAGTTTAAAATCGCCATAGCCTTTGCCGGCGAATTCCTGTTCCGATTCCGCAATGGTTTTGCCTGTGATAACGCTGTAAATCGTCAGCAAGTTATTGATGCCGTCCTTGCCTTCGCGGAACGCGATTTCCGCTTCACTGTCCGTCACGGCGCGTTTGAATTTGCGAATCACCGTATCAGGGTCGTCCAGCAAGGAAATATAAGCGTTTTCGTTGGCGTCGGATTTGGACATTTTTGCTGTGGGATTTTGCAAACTTCTGATTTTCTCTCCCACTTTGGGAATATATCCTTTTGGAATGGTGAAGGTATCGCTGAGCGCATGGTTAAACCGCTGCGCGATATCGCAGCAAATTTCGAGATGCTGCGTCTGGTCTTTACCCACCGGCACCAAATCCGCCTGATAGAGCAAAATGTCCGCCGCCATCAAAACCGGATAGGTAAACAGTCCGGCGTTGATATTATTTGCATTTTTAGCCGCTTTATCCTTAAACTGGGTCATACGGCTGAGTTCGCCCATCTGCGTGTAGCAGTTCAGCACCCAGCTTAGCTGTGTGTGCTCCGGCACGTGGGACTGGAAAAAGATTAAACTTTTTTCCGTATCCACGCCGCAGGCGAGCAGCAGCGCCATCAGTTCCAAAGACCGTTTGCGTAAATCCGCCGGCGTTTGGCGCACCGTGATGGTGTGCAAATCCGCCAGCATATAAAAGCATTCAAATTCATCTTGCAGTTCTACCCAATTGCGGATAGCGCCGATATAGTTGCCCAGCGTGATAATGCCGGACGGCTGAATGCCGCTTAATATTCTTGGTTTTTTGTCCGTCATGCAGGAATCCACTCCTTATGAGAAATTGTTTATAGTGATTCGCGAATTACGTCGCTCATGGTTTTCACTGCCCAGTCGATTTTATCTTCTGCCACAGCCGAGTAGTTCAGGCGCATGTAGCGCGTCGGGGCGTCAATGTCCACCATGCAGGTGTTGCCCGGCACGAATGCGACTTTGCGCTCTATGCAGCGCGTCAGCAACTCTTTGGTGTCTGTGCCTTCCGGCAGCGTGCACCACAGGAACAGTCCGCCTTCGGGGCGCGTATAGGTGCAGCCTTCGGGGAAATAGTTGTCCAGTGCGTCCAGCATAATGCCGCATTTACGACCGTAGAGTTTGCACAGACGCGCGATATGCTCGTCCATATCATATTGTTTCATGAATTCCGCCGCCATCATTTGGTTGAAAATGGGGGTATGCACGTCGTTTGCCTGTTTGACAACAACAATGCGTTCAATGATATCGCGGTGCGCGCTGACCCAGCCGATACGCAGTCCGGGCGAGAGAATTTTGGAAAACGTCCCGCAGTAAATCACGCGTCCGTCGGGGTCTAACGATTTGATGTTCTTTTTGGGTTCGCCTGCAAAACGCAAATCGCCATAGGGGTTGTCCTCCACGATATAAACGTCATATTTCACTGCTAAATCAATCAAACGCTGCCGCTTTTCGTCGCTCATGGTAATACCGGTCGGGTTTTGGAAAGTCGGAATGGTGTAAATCAGCTTAATGTTTTCCGTCTGAAGCAACTGTTCCACCCTATCCAAATCCATACCGTCGTCCAGCACCGGCACGTCAAATAGTTTCGCACGGTAGGAACGCGCGGAATTCAGCGTACCGACAAAGGAGGGACGCTCTACGATAATACCCTCGCCGTCGTTTACCAGCGCTTTAAACGCAAGGTCAATCGCCTGCTGCGCACCGGTCGTGATGATGGTATCGTCATATTCTGCCAGTTTGTTCGCCGTACGCGTGCGTTCCACCACCATGTCCCGCAGCGGCTGATATCCTTCCGTCACGCTGTATTGCAGCGCAACTGTGCCTTGTTCGCGCAGGATTTTTGCGCTGATCTCCGCCAGTTCTTCCGTCGGGAAAGATTCCGGCGCAGGCGCGCCGCCCGACAAAGCGACAACATCGCCTTTTGCCATCAATTTAAACATTTCACGAATGGCAGAGGCTTTCAGGTCGATCACTCTATCTGCAAATTTTTGTGTTTCTTTCATTCTTCCAGACACCTCTTTTTCGTATATCGTTTCAAGTCAATCTCGTTTTACCCTATATTTTACCAAAAAATGCGGGAAAAAGCAATGTTTTTTTTCAGAATGCAAATTTTTCGCCTGTCCGTATCATAAGATAGCAGTAGGCATATTCGATTCTCTTATGCCTAGGGGCGCGTGCATTGCCGCCCGCAGAGGAGGGGACAACATGACCAAAAAGAAAAAAATCATCACAGGAGCGTTGTTTGCGCTGTGTCTGCTGTGCAGCGTGATATGGAGCAGCAATTTATACAGCGTGGCGGTGAACTGCGCACATAAATATACGTTTGAAAACGTGAAAACAGAGGCGGATGCGGCGGCGTTTTTGCAGCAATTCGGCTGGGAGGTGGAAATTCCGGCAGTGGAAGCGGAAACGTTTACGCTTCCGCCGACATTTGACAAAGTTTATAACCGCTATAACCGTATGCAGAGCAGCATTGGACTGGATCTCACGCCCTATATGGGAAAAACGGTGGAACGCCGCACCTATACCGTGAAAAACCATGCGAAATCGGGAACAGACCACGTGCGCGCCAACATTTTTTTGGTGGAAGATAAGGTCATTGCGGGCGATATTATGAGCGTGAAACTGGACGGATTCATGCATTCGCTGGCAGGCGAGGAGTATCCGTATTGATATTATGGAAGAACATGCTGATTCACCGTGAAGAAATTGAGTTTTTCCAAATCTGTTGTTTTTTTGAAAATTATATGATATAATAGTCGTAGAAGTATTGGGGGTAAAATTCCCCGCAGGGAAAGCCCTCCCGCCCGCAGGCGGGTGTCCCACGGGGTGCGGGGAGAATCGGAACTCCCCGCGTTTTTGGTACTTTTTGCGCCAAAAAGTACGTTCATTATTATACCAAAACAATATCGGAGGAAACATATGGAACGGCTGGATAAAATTTTAGCAGGCGGCGGACTGGGGTCGCGCAAGGAAATCAAACAACTTTTGCGCACCGGCGGCGTGCTGGTGGACGGGCAGGAAGTACGCGACCCGTCGCTGCATATCGACCCTGCCGCAGCGCAAATCACAGTATTTGGCAAGCCGTTTTACTATCAAAAATATATCTATCTGATGATGAACAAGCCGGACGGCGTGGTGTCGGCAACGGAGGACAACCGTTTCCACACGGTGGTGGATTTGCTGGACGAGGAAGCGCGGCGGTTTGCACCGTTTCCGGTGGGACGGCTGGACCGCGACACGGAAGGATTTCTGCTGCTGACCAACGACGGGCAAACGGCGCACCGTCTGCTGTCTCCGCGCAAACATGTACCCAAGACCTATCTGGCGCAGCTTGCACAGGACGCACAGCCTTCTTACATAGCGGCGTTTGAGCAAGGCGTGACGCTGGAGGACGGATACCGGACTTTGCCTGCGCAGCTTGCACTGGACGAAAACAATCCGCGGCAAATACGGCTCACCATTTATGAAGGGAAATTCCATCAGGTAAAACGCATGTTTGAAGCGGTGGGCAACCGCGTGTGCTATTTGAAGCGTATCCGGTTCGGTTCGGTGCCGCTGGACGAAAGTTTGGCGCCGGGAGAATACCGGCCGCTTTCGGCGGAGGAATGTGAAAAACTGGGAATTGAGGAAACAATATGATTACGTTAATATTATGCGGCAGCGTACTGTTTTTCGGTCTGCTGCTATGCTGGAAATATCGGGACAAGCTCTTTCATGACAAGGGAAACATAAAAATATGGTTCGTGCTGGCGGCGGCGTTTGTTTTGCGCGTGGTGTTGGCGGCGTGTGTGCGCGGCTATGGCGTGGATATCGGCTGTTTCACGGCATGGGGTGACATGGCGTTTTCGCAGGGGATACCCCATATGTACGCCTATGCGGCGCAAAACAATGTTTTCCTGGACTATCCGCCGGGCTATATGTATATTTTGTATCTGGTTGGACTGCTGCGGCACGTGTTTTCGCTTTCGGCGGACAGCAGTGTGTTTTCCGTTTTGCTGAAACTGCCTGCCACACTGTTTGAACTGGGCACGGCATATTTGATTTGGCATATCGGCTGCAAACAGGAAAAACAAACCGCCGGACTCGCGCTTGCGGCGGTATATGCCTTTCACCCGACGTTTATCACCACCGCGTCTTTGTGGGGACAGGTGGACGGCGTATTCATCTTTTTTCTGCTGCTGGCATTCTGCCTGCTCCGTGAAAAACGCCATATGGCTTCCACAGCCGCTTATGCAGCCGCGCTGCTGGTCAAACCGCAGGCGCTGGTCTTTTTCCCGATTTACCTGTGGTATATCATAGACTTGTTTGTAAAGAAAGAAAAAGGCGCGTGGCTGCTGGTGATAAAATGCGTGGGAATTGGCGCGGCAGTGTTTATCGCGGGCGTTTTGCCGTTTTCGGCGGGACAGGAATGGAACTGGATTTGGAACCTCTATATGGGGACGCTGTCCTCCTATCGCTATGCGACGCTCAACACCTTTAATTTGTATGCCATGTTCGGCGGCAACTTCGCTGCCTTGGAGGAACATTTGCTGGGCATTCCCTATCAGGTGTGGGGCGCGGTGCTGATGGCGGCAGTGGTGCTTGCCAGCGCCTATGCCTACCGCAAACGGGGCATTTTGACCGCGGCGGCATTTTTGAACATCGGACTGTGCCTGTTGGGTACCAAAATGCATGAACGTTATATATTACCCAGCCTTGCGCTGCTGCTTGTAGCGTATTTGTTGGAGAATCAAGCAGGGATTCGGCACTGTTTTGGCATATTCAGCTTTACGGCGTTTTTGAATATCGGCTATGTATTGTTTTTGGCGCTGCAGCCGCAGCCGGTGTATCACGTGCCGCAGGATGATGTGTTTATGATTACGGTTTCCGTGCTGAATCTGGCGGCGTTTGCGCTGCTGACATACTACTGTTTTGGAGGGAAAAAATTTGAAACAGCCATCAAAAAATAGAAATGCTACCTTTCAGATAAAAGAACCGGATATGCCGGTGCGCTGGGGCAGACTGGACGCGCTGCTGCTGGGAATCCTGCTGCTGGTATACGGTATTTTGTCCTTTGTGAATTTGGGCGACCGCACTGCGCCGCAGACGCATATCCGCCATGGAAAAAACGACCAGATTATCGTTGCTTTGGCGCAGCCGGAGGACGTGGCGAAATTGAATTTTTTCCGCGGACAGACCATCACGGACTATAATATATCTTATTCCGACGACGGGCAAGCGTGGCAGAATGTCAGCGTGCAAAAAAACACCAACGTGTTTCAGTGGGTTTCCGTGGCAGTGAACGCCCGCGCACAATATATCAAAATGATACCGCTGGAAAACAACAAAGCCTATTTATATGAAGTGGGATTATTTGATGAAAACGACAAACCTATCAAGATTGCGTCTGTCACCGGCTGCGAAACGCCGGAGCGGCTGGCGGACGAACAAAATCTGGTGCCGTCCATGCCGTCCTATTTGAACGGTTCCTATTTTGACGAGATTTATCATGCGCGCACAGCATATGAAAATGTGCACCGTATTGAACCGACAGAGACCTCCCACCCTCCTCTAGGGAAGTTATTCATCGCGCTGGGGACACAGATGTTTGGTATGACGCCGTTCGGCTGGCGGTTCATGGGCAACCTGTTCGGTATTTTCATGATTTTCGCCATTTACCTGCTGGCGCGGCGTATTACGAAAAAGCCGTGGTTTGCGTTTATCGCAGCCTTTTTGTTGACCTTTGATTTCATGCATTTCACGCAGACGCGTATTGCGACGATAGACTCCTATCCTGTGGTGTTCATTCTGCTGAGTTACTATTTTATGTATTGTTTTTATGCAGGAAACTACCAAAAAACGGGACTCAAACAGCCCCTGCTGTCATTGCTGGGCAGCGGCATTTTCTTCGGCTTGGCGTGCGCGTCTAAATGGACAGGAATCTACAGCGGCTTTGGGCTGGCGGCAATCTTTTTCTTGCACATGGCAGGACGGCTGCGGGACTATTTGCAGGCGAAAAAACAGGGCGGCGCGGCGGAAAAAGCCGTGGCGGCATATGGCAAACAGACAGCGGTGATTCTGCTGTGCTGCGTGGGATTTTTCATTGTGATTCCCTGTGCGATTTACTTCGCGTCCTATATCCCGTTCCGCTTTATTGAGGGACATCCCTATACCTTCCGCGAACTGTTGGATTACCAGAAAAATATGTTTTCCTACCATAATAAATTGCAGCAGTCTCACCCCTATGCGTCCATGTGGTATACATGGCCAATCATGTATAAACCCATGTGGTACTACTATCAGGATTTGGGTGCAGGACAGATTTCCACCATTTCCTGTTTCGGCAATCCGGCGGTTTGGTGGGTCGGCTTGATTGCGTTTTTTGCGACGCTGTTCACCGCCCTGAAAAAGCGGGACGGCAAAGCGTGGTTTTTGGTGTTGGCGTTGCTGTCGCAAATCGTACCGTGGATGCCGATTCCACGCGTGTTGTTTATCTACCACTATTTTGCCAGCACGCCGTTTTTGATGATAATGACGGCGTATGCGCTGCAAAACATTTATGCGGATATCAAAACAGACGTGGGCAAACGGCGGTTTTATGCGGGCGCAGGCGCGTATCTGGGCGTAGTGGCGCTGCTGTTTGTTTTGTTCTACCCTGTCATTTCCGGTATGCCGGTGGCAAAAGATTATGTGGCACATGTACTGCGCTGGTTTGAGAGCTGGGTATTTTATCTGTAATCTACAGAAGAAAAGTGGGGATAAAAGCACATGAAAGAAAAGACAAAAAAAGAACTTTTGAAATTGATGAAGTTCAGTCTGGTCGGCGTGCTCAATACGCTGGTGGACAACCTGATTTTTGCAGGACTGTTGTTTTTGGGACTGAACCGTAATATCTCGAAAATCATTTCTTATTCGGCGGCAACGCTGCACAGTTATATCTGGAATAAACGCTGGACATTTCAGAATAAGGAAAAATCGCATGGACAGTTGTTCAGCAAATTTGTTGTGGTGAATCTCATTTCTCTCGGCGCGTCCCTGTTGGCATTGAACATTTTTTCGCATTTTGGAAACCAGTTGCTGGTGTCGCTGCTGGGACATTTGCACTTGGAAATTGATTTGATGAAAACCAGCGAAATTTTAGCGAATCTGTTCATTGCAGGGCCGGTCTCCATTTTGGTGAATTTCCTGGGAAATCGGTTGTGGGTATTTCGGGAGAAAGAGCCTAAGAACGAGAAAGGAAACGAAAACGCATGAACTATCAACATTTGTTTTTTGATTTAGACGGAACCTTGGTGGATTCGCAGGAAGGCATTCAAAACGC
Organism: uncultured Clostridia bacterium; assembly: GCA_946555455.1. Classification (GTDB taxonomy): domain Bacteria; phylum Bacillota; class Clostridia; order RUG12999; family RUG12999; genus JAAWTG01. The sequence continues at coordinate 36,369 of CAMNSU010000014.1, forward strand.
CATTTGCTATGCAATGGACGCGTTGGGTATCAGCAGAGATAAATTGGGAGATATCAAGAAATATATCGGCCCGCCGCTGGTGGTGTCGTTCACGAAATATTGGGACTTGGACGAAGCGGGCGGCAATGAAGCAGTGCGGCGCTACCGTGAATACTACAGCGAAAAAGGCTGGCGCGAGGTGCGTGTCTACGACGGCATGGAGCAAACGCTGAAAACGCTGCAAAAAGCGGGCGCGGGACTGTATGTTGTGACCAGCAAACCGACGGTCTATGCTGAAAAAATCTTGCAGCACTATGGGTTAGCGCCCTATTTTAAGACTATTTGCGGCGTGGATTTTAAGCATGACCAAGAGAAAAAACAGGATTTGCTGCAATCGGTAATCGACCAATATGGTATCAAAGATTTGAGCGTCTGCGCAATGATTGGCGACAGAAGCTATGATATGGAAGCGGCAAAGAGCGTGGGAACAGCGGCAATCGGCGCGCTGTTCGGCTTCGGCTCGGCGCAGGAACTACAGGAAACGGGCGCAGACGCGTTGGCGCAGTCGCCGCTGGATATTTTGAGAATTGGCGGAATAACGGAGGAATAACAAATGCGGGAATTAGATGTGGAAACCATTATCGGCGCAGTGCGGCAGATGTGCATTGACAGCAATTGCGTGCTGAATGACGATATACGCGGGGCAATTGCGGATGCGGCAAAAACCGAGCAATCGCCGATAGGAAAAAATGTGCTGGAATCGCTGTTGGTAAATGCGGATATTGCCAAAACAAAAGAAATGCCCATTTGTCAGGACACGGGCATGATGATTTTATTTGTGGAAGTGGGACAGGAGCTGCATATCACGGGCGGCGATTTGACGGAAGCGCTCAACGAAGGCGTACGCCGTGGCTACAGGGACGGATATTTGCGCAAATCTGTGGTGCAAGACCCCATTCGCCGCGGTAACACGGGCGACAATACGCCGGCAGTGATTCACTATGAAATCGTACCGGGTGAAAAACTCCGCATTACGGCTATGCCGAAGGGGTTTGGCAGTGAAAATATGGGCGGCGTGAAAATGCTCAAACCCTCCCAGGGCGTGGAAGGCGTGATACAGTTTGTGCTGGACACGGTAAAAGCGGCAGGTCCCAATCCTTGTCCGCCGACAGTGGTTGGCGTTGGTATCGGCGGAAGCATGGAGAAAGCCGCTATTCTATCCAAAAAAGCCTTGACGCGCAGTATTGACAGCAGCAATCCCGACCCTTACTATGCAGAGTTGGAGCGGGAGCTGCTGGAGAAAATCAATGGATTGGGCGTTGGCGCGGCAGGACTTGGCGGTGATACGACGTCGCTTGGCGTGAACATTGAAACGTTCCCGACCCACATTGCGGGTCTGCCGGTGGCGGTCACGATAAGCTGTCATGTCACGCGGCACCGGCATTGTGAGTTGTAATTCGGACGCTTGATTTCACAAACGGCGTGCAAAATCCTGCCGGTGGGAGATTTCCTGTCAGGGCGGCTTTTCCCATCTGCCTGAGGGCGGACAGATGGGAAAGGTCATCCCAAACGGCAAAAAATGGTTTTTGTCGGGTATGGGAAACCCCATTTATGCAGATACTATAGAATAAGTATCTGTAATATTACAGATGTCCGGCACGAACCGGACAGACGAGGAGGTTTTTGTATGAACATCAAATTTGTAGGCAGAAAAGTGGAAGTCAAAGACTCAATGAAGGAACGGACGGAGCAAAAACTCACGAAAATCTCAAACAAATTCTTTGGCGGAGAAGGCGACGTCAATGTCGTGTTTTCTGTCAAGAAAGACCGCCATATCACAGAAATCACGATATATCATCAAGGTATGATTTTCCGTGCCGAGCAGTCGGCAGATAATATGTTTGCGGCAATTGACGAGGTGTGCGAACTGCTGGAACGTCAAATCCGCAAACAGAAAACCAAGCTGCAAAAACGGCTGCATATAGCGGATATGGATTTTTCGGCGGAAGACGGCAGCGAGGACGTGGCGGAGGAAAGTGAATTTAACATTGTCCGCAGCAAACGAATCGGTATCAAACCGATGAGTGTGGAGGAAGCAATTTTGCAGATGAATTTGCTGGGACATATGTTTTTTGTGTTTATCCATGCGGATACCGAGCAGCCGGCGGTGGTGTACCGGCGCAAAGACGGTAATTATGGGTTAATTGAAACAGAGTAAGTGATACGCTAAATGGCATGTGAATAGAATCGGCCCGACAGTCGCTTGGCTGTCGGGCTGGTTTTCCATGGGAGCAGATTTTTATACCTACAGATATCATGATAAAGAAAGGTTGGTGACAAAGCGGTGAAAAATGCATTGGTGCTGGGCGGCGGCGGGTCGCGCGGCGCGTATCAGATTGGCGTGTGGCAGGGGCTTTTGGAAATGGAGATTCCCATTGATATTGTCACAGGAACGTCGGTCGGCGCGATTAACGGCTGCATGGTGGCGCAAAACAAATTTGACGCCGCGCTGTCGCTCTGGAAAGAGATTGAAACAAACAAAGTGTTTGATTTAAACGTGGACGATACGCTGCCGCAAAAGAGAAAAATGGTGCAGACGGCGCAGCGGTTTTTGGTCGATTACTTTCGGCGCGGCGGCAGCGATAACCAGCCGCTGCGGCGTTTGCTGTGGCAGCATATAGACGAATCTGCGGTGCGAAGGTCGTCTGTGGAATATGGTCTGGTGACGGTGAATTTAGGGCAGCGCCGCCCTGTGGAATATTTTAAAGAACAGATTCCGGCGGGAGAACTGATTGACTATGTGCTTGCCAGCAGCGCGGTATATCCGGCAGTCAAACCGCAGAAAATTGAGGGGGAAGCGCATATTGACGGCGGATACTATGACAATTTGCCGGTTCAAATGGCGCTGGATCGCGGTGCGGACTGTGTCATTGCTGTGGAACTGGAAGCCCCCGGCGTGGTGCATAAGGAGCCGCTGAAACAGGCGGAACACCTTCGGCACATTCATTGTTACTGGAATTTGGGACCCATGCTGGTGTTTGACAAACACACCGCCGCGCACAATATCCGTCTGGGGTATCTGGATTGTATGCGCAGCTACGGTGCGTTTGACGGCTGTGCTTTTGCGTTTATGAAAGGCGCGGCAAAGCAGCAAATGCAGGAGCAGCCGACATTTCAGCAGGAATTAGACCGTTTGCTGCAATTATATGATGCATCCGCGCCGGTGGATAAATTGGTGCTGGAAAACCTGCGGCGGCACTTGGAGAAAAAATACCGCCGTCCGGCGCAGGACGAAGAATCTTTTCTGCTGGGGGCAATGGAAACGGCGGGAGAGTTGTTTGGGCTTTCCAATGAAACGATTTATTCCGCACAGCAGTTCCGGCGGCGCATTGCGGAAAAAATCGAAACGCTGTCGCTGCCGCCCGCAGTGTTTGCGGCAAAAGCGGAACAAAATGTTGTCAAAACATTGAAAAACAGCGCAACTTTCTTTCAAAAAGAAGTCCGCGCCATGTATTTGGCAAAGTTGATTTTGGAAACACTGCAAACGCATAAAAACGCAGCATTTTTGCCACTAACTTCCGTCATGATGGACGAATTTTTGGCGGCGTATTATATCGTCAGCGCAGGACTGTATAACGGCAGCGCACCTGTGGCGGTCTGAAGAAAAAAAGAACGGCAGTCCAAGATGAACTGCCGTTTTCTTTATCTGGAAAATATGTGTATTTGAACGCTATTGCGTAATATCCGCCGTAGTGGCATGAATCAAGTCCAGCAACGCCTGCGGCGCCATTTCAATTTGAAATCCGATTTTGCCGCCGCTGAAAATAATGGTGTCGCATGTCAGCGCGGAAGCGTCCAAAACAGTGGGGAATTGCTTTTTCATGCCAATGGGAGAACAGCCGCCGCGGATATATCCCGTTACCTGATTGATGGATTTGACAGGAATCATCTCCACGGATTTTTCGCCTACTGCCCGCGCCGCGGCTTTGAGTGCAAGTTCTTTGGCAACCGGAATGACAAACACATAATAGTTGC
>CAMNSU010000015.1 GCA_946555455.1 uncultured Clostridia bacterium
TATTATACCATGTCCACAAAGTGGACTGGTATAATTTCGTGCATCTCCGCCGGTTGCCGCGTTTTATGCGCGGCGAGGCGGAGGCACTTTTCAAATCCGTATAATATACGCAAGGCGTATATTATACCAGCGGTTCGGGACGGTAAATCAGATGGAAAATGTTTCCTTCAATGTCGCGGAAGAAAAAGGTTTTAATGCCTTTTGGAGAAGTTTTGGCTTCCGTTACTACTTCCACGCCTGCGTCCGTCAGTTTTTTCACCATTGCGTCAAAATCGGCGTCTCCGACAGAAAGCGCGAAGTGACGGATGCCGAGGTCTGCGCCGCCACATTTTCCGGCATCACTATCCGCCGCGATAATTTCAATCATGGAGCCGTCCGGTGCGGCAACAAAATAAGTGCCTTTGCCGTTGTCATACACCTGTTTGAAATCAAACATCTGGATATACCAGTCTTTTAATTTTGCCGTGTCCTTTGCACAAACGGCAATGTGTTCAATACCTTGAATCATTTGAATGCATCTCCTTCATATATCATAATTTTTATTGATTCACTGTTTCCACTGTGATGCCCGGATAGTAGTATTGCAGAATTTCCAAATAGGAATGTCCGGCTTCCGCCATATATTCGGAACCCCATTGGCTCATACCGATACCGTGACCGTTGCCGCGTCCATGAATCACGAATCCGTTGTCCGACAAAACAGCCTGAGAAGCATTGGCGGAAAGCTGCACTTTACTGCCATCGCCGCCCAGTGCCCAAATGGAATTGCCGAGATGGGCGGTGGTATCCGCGCCGCGGACATAAAAATCTTTGACAAGATTGGTACCGCTGCCTGATACAGCAGTAATCTGACTACCGCTGCCGGCAGATTCTATGGTATAAAGCTGACTTTTCAGTCCCAGCAGCGTCCGGCACCGTTCCCGTTCCGCTATGTACTCGCCGCTGTCGCCGATAATGCGCAGCTTGGTAACACGTCCCGACGCGGCTTTTTCCAGAATTTCCAAGCCCTTTACCGCGCCGATATTCACACCGGAGGCGGAAAGTTTGCTTTGAATGGTGTCGTTTGTAACGGTCGTGTCCCAAATCATGCCTTTGAGTTCCTCTGTTTTTTCAAAATCATCTTTTTTAGAGACAAAATAGGGCGTGGAACCGCCCCAGACGTTGACGGAATCTTCAATATAACCGCCGTTGGAAGCGGAAAAGACCGTGTTGACAATTTTACCGCTGTGCGTGCAAACCTGTCCGGCGGTTGCTTCCACCGCCGCGTTGGTGGAAGCAGTTTCTTTGGCGTTGCCGCTGTAGACTTGACAATGCGTGGTGTTGCACACGTCAAACCCTTGTGCGCTGTGGCGTCCGCGTCCGCTGGAAAGGACATAGGAACGGGAAACCACTGCTTGCGCTTTCAGCGCTTCGGCAGGCCAACTGGGATAGGTTTCGCTGGGCAGTACGCCGCAGAGATATTCGTCCACTGACAGTTGATTGATGACGGTGATTTTTCCTTCTGCTGCCAGAAAAATCATAGAACCGCGGTATTCTTTTTCGTTCACAGTCATAATGTTGTTATCTGCGTGTGCGACCATGCCGCCTTGCCATGTGAGAAGCTGCGTACCGTCTCCCGACACAAGTTCACCGCCGTCGCCGCCGGTGGATTTTGCGTAGGCAAACGTCCAGGCGGGAATGACTGCTCCGCCGGCATTGATGGGAGCGACAGCGGAAAACGCCGCTTGGTCTAATGCACTGCTGCCATAATATAAACCGACTTTCACCGTCGTATCCACACCGGTGGGTGCAGCGAAAGCGGAAAAGCTGCCGAGCAAACATGCTGCGGCAAGCGCTAATACTCGTTTTTTCATTGGTAAAAATCCCTTTCTGTTGCAATTTGCTATGCTATGTCTTTCGACAGGGGGGCGAAAAAATCCTTCTTTTTTGAAAAAAATATTTGACAGACGGTCAAAGAAGTGGTAAGATAGAGGTACAAATTGAATAAGATTGCATATAATGAGATAGAGGTCGCGGTTTTCATCAGTACGGCGCCGGAGGAAAAAGGACTTTCCTGTGAAGGCGCGGGGAAAGGGGAAACTGCCGAAGGAAAAAAGCGTCCGGTGTGCTTTGCTTCCTGGTTTTGCAGTGAATAATTGCAGGACTGTCATCCCGTAAGTGATGGAGAGCTATCGTGAAAAAGGATGGAAAAACGTATATTCACGGTCGGCTTTGCGTCGACCGTTTTCTATATCTCAAAAGAAGAAACATGCAACCTTAAAACATGATAAAATTTGGAGGAATTAAAATGAAGAAGTACAATGTAGCAGTCGTTGGTGCAACAGGCATGGTGGGAAGAACCTTTTTAAAGGTTTTGGAAGAGAAAAACCTGCCGGTTGAAAACTACTATTTGATGGCGTCCGCACGCAGCGCAGGAAAAAAAGTTGCGTTTATGGGCAAAGAATATACCGTGGAAGAACTGAACGAACACTCTTTTGACAAACCGATTGACATTGCGCTGTTTTCCGCAGGCGGATCCACAAGCGAAAAATTTGCACCCATTGCCGCAGCGCACGGATGTATTGTCATTGACAATTCCAGCGCATGGAGAATGGATCCCGACGTACCGCTGGTGGTGCCGGAAGTAAACAGCTATGACTTGGAATGGGCGAACAAGAAAAACATCATCGCAAACCCCAACTGTTCCACCATTCAGGCGATGGTTGCCCTCAAACCGCTGGACGATAAATATACCATCAAACGTGTGGTTTATTCTACATATCAAGCAGTATCCGGCGCAGGTATGGGCGGCTGGAGCGATTTGGAAAACGGACTGAAAGGCGAAGCGCCGAAAAAGTTCCCGCACCCGATTGCGAACAATTGTCTGCCGCACATTGACGTGTTTGAGGAAAGCGGATATACCAAAGAAGAAATCAAAATGGTGAACGAAACCAGAAAAATTTTGGGAAATCCCGATATGCGTGTCACAGCGACAACGGTTCGCGTGCCGGTGTTCAACAGCCACAGTGAATCCATCAATCTGGAATTTGAAAAACCGTTTGACTTGGCAGAACTGAAACAGACTTTGCAGGACGCGCCCGGTATTATCATTCAGGACGATCCGGCAAACAATGTATATCCCATGGCAGTGACGGCGACGGGACATGACGAAGTATATGTCGGCAGAATCCGCCGTGACGACAGTATAGAAAACGGCGTGAACATCTGGGTAGTAGCGGACAACATCAGAAAAGGGGCGGCTTCCAACGCTGTTCAAATCGCTCAGAAATTGATTGAAATGTGGGCAAAATAAGCCTGAAGGAGCGTGTGAAATTATGAAAAGAACTCTGTTTACAGGTAGCGGCGTTGCCATTGTAACGCCATATACGGAAACCGGCGTGGACTATGACATGCTGGAAAAGCTGATTGAATTTCAAATTACGGGCGGCACAGACGCTATCATTATTTGCGGCACAACGGGCGAAGCGTCTACTATGCCGGACGACGAACATTTGGAAGTGATTCGTTTTGGCGTGGAAAAAGTGGCGGGACGCGTGCCGGTGATTGCCGGAACGGGCAGCAACGACACGGCGCACGGCATTCAGCTTTCCAAACGGGCGCAGGAACTTGGCGCAGACGGTTTGCTGCTGGTAACGCCATACTATAACAAAGCTTCTCAAAAAGGGCTGTATGAACATTTCAGCAAAACAGCGCAGAGCGTGGACATTCCGGTGATTTTATATAATGTGCCCAGCCGCACCGGCGTGACCATTGCGATTGAAACCTATCAAAAACTGGCGGAGATTGAAAATATTGTCGCGGTCAAAGAAGCAAGCGGGAATTTGGCATATGCGTCTAAAATCCGCGCGGCGTGCGGCGATAAACTGGATTTATATTCCGGTAACGACGACGTTATTGTACCGATGTTGTCCATTGGCGGCAAAGGGGTCATTTCCGTGCTGGCAAACGTCTTGCCGCAGGAAACGCACGACATTTGCGCGCGTTATTTCGCAGGCGATGTGCAGGGCAGCATGGAATTGCAGCTCAAATATATGGATTTGGTTGCAGCGTTGTTTATTGAAGTGAATCCGATTCCTGTCAAAGCGGCATTGGGATTCATGGGATATGACTGCGGAAAATATCGTCTGCCGCTGTGCGAAATGGAAGAAAAAAATGCGGCGGTGCTGAAAGAAGCAATGAAGAACGCGGGTATTGCCCTCGTATAACAAAAGGTGTGTGAAAACAAATGATAAAAATGATACTCAGCGGCTGCAATGGGAAAATGGGTCAGGCAATTGCGCGTCTTGCCATGGAAACGGACGATGTGGAAATTGTCTGCGGCATTGATTTGCAGGATCAGGGCTTATATGATTTTCCGATTTATTCCTTGCCGCCCGCGTATACAGGACAGGCGGATGTGATTGTTGATTTTTCCCACCCCAGCGCGTTTGAAAAACTAACGGAATTTGCGCTGGAGCGGAAAATACCATTGGTGATGGCGACAACAGGACTGGACGAAAGCCAGCGGGAACGCTTGAGAGAAATGTCAGAGACCATTCCGGTGTTTTTCTCAGCAAACATGTCGCTTGGTGTGAATTTGCTGATTGATTTGGTGAAAAAAGCAGCAAACGTGTTATATGGTAATTTTGATATTGAAATTATAGAGCGGCACCACAATCAAAAGGTGGACGCTCCCAGCGGGACGGCGCTTGCCATTGCAGACGCCATTGATTCCGTTTTGGAAGATGAAATGGAATATGTCTATGACCGCCACTGTGTCCGCAAAAAACGTGGAAAACAGGAAATCGGTATCCACGCACTGCGCGGCGGCACGATTGTCGGACAGCATAACGTGGTGTTTGCAGGAACAGATGAAGTGATTGAACTGAGCCATACGGCGACCAGCAAAGAAGTGTTTGCGGTGGGCAGCATTCGCGCGGCACGTTTCCTGCAAGGAAAAGCGCCGGGAATGTACAGTATGGCGGATTTGGTAGAGTCTATGTAAGCAAATAAGAAAGGAAGGGGACTATGGAACAAGCGGTTCAAAGCATTCAAGTGATAGACGGCGTGTCTATTATCAGCATTTCGGGTTTGCCGGATGATATCGGCGTGATTGCCCATATACTGCGGGAAGTGGCGGCACGGAATATCAATGTAGATGTGATATGCCAAAGCACTTTGGAAAAAAGCAACAAGGTTACCTTTTCTTTTACCATTGCCGATAAAGACGTACATGAAGCGGTGAAAACGCTGGCGTCTTATAAAAAACAGATTGAGAATTTTGTGGTGGAAGTGGATAGCGGAAACGCAAAAGTATGCGTGGAAGGAAAACGAATGGCGCAGCAGCCGGGCGTGGCGGCAGCGGTTTATGAAGCGCTGGCGGAAGCGGGTGTGGAAACGAAACTGACGTCCACTTCGGAAGTGGATATTTCCATTGTATTAGCGGACAGGTTCGCAGATGCGGCAGTTTCGGCGCTGCAAACGCTGGCAAAATAGTTTTTGCCACGCAAGTTATACAAAATTTTATTGAAATATGGGAAACGCTCAAAGATGAGATAGAAGACTCGTTTTTGAGCGTTTTTTTGCCTGCAAAGAAACTGCCATGGCAGACAAGTTGTTTTGCATATGGCTAATTTCTTTTAACTTTTTATTGAATTGGGATTCTCTTTATGTTAAAATAAAATATGGAATGTGCGCGCAAAAGGGCGCGTGAAAATCGGGAGGAAACAATGGCAGACAAAATAAAAAGGCTGTTTTTTGGGAATACACTTTCACTGACAAGAAAATGGTTGTTGTCATATATACTTATTTTGGTGATTCCATTGGTCACCAATGTGTTTTCACAAGTCTATTCGTATGTCAAGTTAAAAGAAGAATTGATTCAATCCAACACCAATTTGACAGCGCAAATCAATTCCGAACTGGACAGGCTGTTTTCTAACGCGCAGCGCATGGCGATTGATGTTGCCCATACTGCGGCAGTGCAAACATTGCTGCAAGAAGAGAGACAGAACGACGTAACGATGCGCGATATATATAAAATGACGCTGGACATTGAACAAACCAATGCATATAGAGAGGTAACGGGCGCATATTTTATTTATCTGCCAGCGCAGGAATATGTTATCATGCCTACCAGTGTTGTTACATTAAAAGAATATCATCAAATTAAAGGTATTACGACGGAATATACTGCGTGGAAGAAGCAGATAGAAGAAGGAAACGGCTGGCAAAGTTATGGGACAGCCAGCGGCGGCGAATTTTGTTTTGTGGGACAGGTACAGGAAAACGGCGCGCGGGGTATTGTCGGTTCCATTATGACGCCGACAGAGTTAAGCCGTGTTGTCAATGAATATATAGATAATTCCGACATTTTTATCTATGACCAAAATAGTGATAATTCGATTTCGTTGGGGGCAGTGCGGCAAAATCGCGACATTAAAGGAGAACAGTTTACAGAAATTTCCGGTGTGGTTCCGTTTGGAAACCGTACTGCTGTTTATCGAAAGATGAGTTATACTTCATTTTATCTGGTATATGCCATGTCAAATGATGTGTTTTGGGGACAGATGTACAGCGTCATGATTAGTTTTCTCATTAGCGTATTATTTTGTTTAATTGTTGGATTTGTAGCGAGTTATTATTTTTCCAAAAAGAATATGAAACCTGTCCGGCAAATTGCACAGTTGCTAAACACAGAAAATGATCGGGAGAATCAGGTACAGGAGGACTATCAATATATCTATCAAGCCATTGCTGGTACGCTGGAAAGCCGCAGGGATATCAAACAGCAGTTGGAGCGGCAAAATGGCGTACTCAAAGAGATACAATTGCGCAAATTGTTAAATGGACAGGTGGAAGCATATCAAAGCGACCAGATTTCATTTCAGGAACAACTGCAATTTGTGTCAGAGCATTTTTTGGTATGTATTTTGTATATAGAAGATTTTGAAGAAGAAATGGATAGTCCGGCAGGACAGGAATCTTTTCAAGAAATTTATGATATCATGGTGGGAATTATTTCCGGTGCGCTGGAAAAAGCGTTTGCACCGCAGGGTACATGCTATGCTGTGCAGGAAAACGGCGTTATGACGGTGCTACTGAATTTTTCGCAGAGACAGACGCAGCCGGAAACGCAAATGCGCCGGTTGCTGCTGGAATTTTGCGAAGAAATTTATACCAAATATCATATCACGCTCAGCATTTATGCAGGCGATATGCAGCAGTCTCTGGGCGGCATTGCGACCTCCTATCAGCACGCACTGACGACAATGGAAAAAGGCGTGCTGATTAGCGAAAATGAGGTGACGTGGTATGACGACATTCGCGATGAAGAAGTGGCGCAGTACTATTATCCGCTGGATAAAGAGCATTTTATGATTTCAGCGCTGAAAGAAGGAGATTTTGCAGGCGCGAGTACCATTTTTGAACAAATTTGGGGGGCGAATTTTGCCGGTGGAACAGACAATCCGTATGGGAAATGGATTGTGAGCAATCTTGCGAATGTATTAATGAAAACGGCACTGGATATTGAAGTGAAAAATGAAGTGCAGTTTGCGGCAGATTTACATTTGGAACGACTCACAACCAGCGGACAACACCCCAACATTTTACATGATGATTTAAGCAACGCGATTGATAAAATTTGTAAAATGGCAAAAGACTTTGACAAAACAGAAGAGGATACTTCTTTATCAGAGAAAATTTCAGAATATGTTATGGCGCATTATCAAGACCAAAATTTGTCTATTAATATGTTGGGAGAAAAATTTGAATTGACGCCGCACTATCTGTCGAAATTGTTTAAAGAACAAACAGGCAAAGCACTGCTTGATTTTATCCATCTGGTGCGCTTGGAACATGCCAAAGCAATACTGACGGAGCGGAAGGAGACGGTGGAGGAAATAGCGATTCAGGTTGGATATACCAACCGTGTGACCTTTACACGCGCATTCAAAAAATATTTTGGAATGACACCTGGAAAATATTTGGAGATGATTTGAGTAAGGGGGCGCTGCATGAATGCGCCCTCTTTTTTGCTTTGGAGAAGCCTAAACAAAAGGCAAAAAGAACAGGTGAAAATACTAGATAAAATTTCGCCCGCATACAAATAAAATAAGTACATGGAAGCCGGAAATCGGGGAAATGGGGTGCGGGCAATGAACGAGAAGAAAGAACAAAAAAGCGAACAGAAAAAAGATACGAAAGGCACAGTGGGAACGGAACAACTGGTGGCAGTAGCCAGTGTTTTAGCGGTTGCCATTGCTGACAATATGACAGAAGTACAGCTTGCGACCGTGACCAATTTGTTGCAGCTTGTCACAGCGAATTTGCTTGCCATCACAGCGCAACGCGCGATTAACGACCGTCAGGGAATTGTGCTGCCGGATACAACCTTGTTTTTGTAGCAGTTGCAGCTTTCCTAAAAATAGAGCCGGATTTTGTCTGATTTCTATGCAAAATAGGCTTTTGTGCGCTTTTCCTCTTGAAAAATACATTTAAATTGTATATAATACTATAATAGGACGATTATAGAATGCTTGTCATGTATCGTTAAACGGAAATTCCCCACTCTAAGGATGGATGTGTCGTTGAGAGGCGAGGGTGCAGAAAGGAATGCATAAGGTGAATAACCGATTCAATATTTCGGAAGAATATATACAGCAGTGCCACGCAGCCATGCAGGAAGTCTATGGTATGTTTCAGCAATATCGGGAGGAAAGCGGACGGCAACTGCTTGCCTATACGCATGTTTACGGCTGCCAGCAAAACGTGGCGGATATGGAACTGCTGCGCGGTATGCTGGCGGAAATGGGATATGGGTTCACGGAAAAAGAAGGAGACGCGGATTTGATTTTGATGAACACCTGTGCAGTCCGTGAAGGCGCAGAATACCGGATTTACGGTAATCTGGGCGCACTCAAACGCTATAAAGAAAAAAACAAAGAGCTGCGTTTGGTGCTGTGCGGTTGCATGATGCAGGAGCCGCACGTGCTGGAATATATCCGGAACTCTTTTCCCTATGTGGATGTCGTATTTGGAACACATAATTTGGTTCATTTTCCGTGTCTGCTGCTGGAAAATCTGCGGCGGCGTAAACGGGTGATTGAGGTGCTGGAGGACGCGGACGCCATTGCGGAAGGGTTCACTGTGAAGCGGGACAACCCCTATAGCGCGTCTGTTACCATCATGTCAGGTTGCAACAATTTTTGTTCCTATTGTATTGTACCCTATACCAGAGGTCGGGAAAAAAGCCGCGCGCCGGAACATATTTTGCAGGAGGTGCAGGAACTTGCGGCAAACGGCTGCAAGGAAGTGAAACTGATTGGTCAAAACGTCAATTCCTATGGAAAAGATTTGGATTGCGGCGTGACATTTGCGCAGCTTTTACGCAAAATCAATGCGGTGGACGGTATCCGGCGCATTCAATTTATCACCTCCCACCCCAAAGATTTGAGCGATGAACTCATTTGTGCCATGGCGGAGTGTGAACACGTGTGCCGCAGTCTGCATTTACCGTTTCAAGCGGGCAACAACCGCATTTTAAAAGAGATGAACCGGAACTATACGAAGGAAGGATATCTGGAATTGGTGGGCAGAATCAAAGAAAAAATGCCGGATATCACGCTTACCACAGACGTTATTGTCGGCTTTCCGGGAGAAACCAAAGAGGAATTTGCCGACACGCTGGAGGTGATGCGGCAGGTGGAATTTGACGGTGTGTTTTCTTTTCTGTATTCCAAACGCAAAGGCACGCCCGCTGCGGACATGCCGGATTTGGTTTCCAAAGAAGAAAAACAAGAAAATTTTGAAGCGTTGCTGAAATTGCAGGAGGAAATCGGTTACCGCCGCAATCAGATATATGTCGGAAAAACTTGTGATGTGTTGGTAGAGGGGCCGAGCAAAAACGATTCTGCCATGATGAGCGGCAGGTCGTTTCATGGGAAAATTGTACATTTTCCGGGAACGGAAGCGTTGACGGGAGAAATTGTTCCTGTGAAAATTCAACGTGCCAAAACCTTCTATTTAGTAGGAGAAAGAATAGAATAGGCGCAGTCCAAGTCCGTTTTGCGGACATAAATATATAAAGAGATAAAAAGAGAAATGGAGAAATGAAAAGATGGAAGTTTTAGAACAAGCAAAATTATTGGGAAAAGCAATTGCAGATTCAGACATTTTTGTCACATTCAAAAATGCGGAAGCGGCATATTTGAGCGATTCTGCGGCGCAGGCGTTAACGCAGGAATATAATAAAAAGCGTGAGCAGCTTGCAAAACAGGCGGCGAAAGAAGACGTCACACCGCAGGAACTTTTGGAAGTGCGCAAACAAATCAATGCAGAATTTGAGAAACTGACAGAAAATGATGTGATTCGCAGATATGTCAACACAAAACAACAATTGGATGAAATGATGAACAAGGTGGACAGCGTGATTCGGTTTGAAGTCACAGGAGAAGAACAGACAGAGGGCGGCTGCAGCGGGAGTTGCGGAAGCTGCGGCGGCTGCCACTAAATCAGCTTTGCGAGATTAGCATATAGGGAGGAACATCTGCATGGAACAATTCACACCAATGATGCAGCAATATTTCAGAATAAAAGAGCAATATCCGGACTGCATATTGTTTTACCGGCTGGGCGATTTTTATGAAATGTTTTTTGAGGACGCTGTCACGGTTTCCAAGGAACTGGAACTGACGCTGACCGGCAGAAGCTGCGGCAAAAAAGAACGGGCGCCTATGTGCGGCGTACCGTTTCACAGCGCAGACGGTTACGTTGCGCGGCTGGTGGAGCGCGGCTACAAGGTAGCGATTTGCGAACAAATGCAGGACCCGAACACCACCAAAGGAATGGTGGAACGTGATGTTGTGCGTATTGTAACCGCCGGCACCATGACGGATGAAAATGTGCTGGAAGCGGCGCGCAACAACTTTTTGGCGTCTGTTTGCAAAGACGCAGAGGGCATGTTTGCGGCGGCGTTTGTAGACTATTCTACCGGTGAATTGTTTGTGACGCAGTTTAACGACGACATTTATATGAATCTGCAAAACGAATTTGCGCGTTTCATGCCGTCGGAAGTGCTGTTTGCGGCAGATGTGTCCATTGACCGCAAGATATTTGACCTTGCTAATGAAACCATCGGCGCATATGTTTCCACAGGGTCGGAAGAATACTATGACCCTCACATTGCGCGGCGAGTAGTGCGGAAACAGTTTGGCGTGCAGTCTCTGACGGAACTGCACATGCCGGAAACCGGCCCGATGGCAAGCGCGGTCGGGTCGCTGATTTCCTATATTATTTATACGCAGAAAACCGATATTTCGCATATCAATCAGGTTCAAATATACAAAATCGGAGAATTTATGGATGTAGACCTCTCCACCAAACGGAATTTGGAACTGGTGCAAAATATGCACAGTAAAAATAAGCGTGGTTCTCTGCTTTGGGTGCTGGATCAGACCAAAACGGCAATGGGGGCGCGGAACATGCGCAAATGGGTGGAACAGCCACTCATACATAGCGGAAAAATTCAAAGCAGACTGGACAGCGTGGAAGAACTGATTCAGAACATGCAGGTGAAAGCGGATGTGGAGGAAGCGCTTGCGTCCATTCGCGATATAGAGCGGCTGACGGGACGTATTGTCAGTAAATCGGCAAACGCCCGCGATTTGCGTGCGCTGGCGGATTCTCTGAAACCTTTGCCACAGCTTAAATTTGGGTTGTCGCGGTTTGAAACGCCCATGCTGCGCAAGTTATATGATGCGCTGGATTGTTTGGAGGATTTGTGTCAGATTTTAGACTATGGTATTGTGGAACAGCCGCCTGTCACGGTGCGGGAGGGCGGGATGCTCAAACAGGGCTATAGCGAACAGCTTGATGCTTACCGTGCGGCAACGACAGAAGGGAAAAAGTGGATTACGGAACTGGAAAACAAGGAGAAAGAAAAGACCGGTATCAAAACGTTGAAAATTAAGTTTAACAGGGTCTTTGGCTATAATATTGAAGTGTCTAAGGGACAGCTTGACAACGTACCCGACTATTATGTGCGCCGTCAGACGCTGGCAAACGGAGAGCGGTTTGTCACGCCGGAACTCAAAGAAATTGAAGAAAAGGTGCTGGGCGCGCAGGACAAAAGCATTCAGTTGGAATATGATTTATTCTGTGAAATGCGTGATACGGTGGCGCAGGCGCACAGCCGCGTACAAAAAAGTGCGCAGGTGATTGGGACGCTGGACTGCTTGGTGTCGCTGGCAAACGTTGCAATGCGGAACAATTATTGCAAACCGAAGGTGAACACCGGCGGAGAGATTTCCATTCGGGACGGACGGCATCCGGTGGTGGAACAGGTGTCAAAGGAATTGTTTGTGCCCAACGACACGTTTTTGGACGAACAGGAAAACCGGCTGGCAATCATCACAGGGCCTAACATGGCGGGAAAATCGACTTATATGCGGCAGGTGGCGCTGATTGTGCTGATGGCGCAAATAGGCAGCTATGTTCCGGCAGGCGAGGCGCAAATCGGGATTGTGGACAAAATCTTCACACGCGTCGGCGCGTCAGATGATTTGACCATGGGACAAAGCACCTTCATGGTGGAAATGAGCGAAGTCGCCAACATTTTGAAAAATGCGACGCGGGAAAGCCTGATTATCTATGATGAAATCGGGCGCGGGACGAGTACATATGACGGCTTAGCAATTGCGTGGTCTGTGCTGGAGTATACGGTAGATCAAAAGAAATGCGGTGCGAAAACGCTGTTTGCAACGCACTACCATGAACTGACCGGACTAGAGGACGTGATGGACGGCGTGAAAAACTATTGTGTTGCCGTGAAAGAACGCGGAGAGGATATCATTTTCCTGCGTAAAATCATTCAAGGCAGCGCCGACCACAGTTACGGTATCGAGGTTGCCAAACTGGCGGGCGTACCGGAGCAGGTGATTCGCCGCGGGAAAGAAATTCTGGCGGGACTGGAAGATGAAAATAAACAGGTGGAAATTAAACATGCAGGGCGGAAACCGGCGTCCGGCGCGGACGGACAAGTGAGCATGGACATGCTGCCGGGACAGGAAGCATTGGAAAAGCTGAAAAAGATAAATATTGATACATTAACGCCCATTGAAGCGCTCGGCATGTTGCACGAACTGAAGCAAATGCTGTAAACAAAGAAAAGGACTGATACAAATGATTCAGGTACTGGACAGTACGCTGTCAAACATGATTGCAGCGGGGGAAGTCGTAGAACGTCCCATGTCCGTTGTTAAGGAATTGTGTGAAAATGCAATTGACGCCGGCGCGACGGCAATCACCGTGGAAATCAGCGGCGGCGGGCTGGAGATGATGCGCGTCAGCGATAATGGCAGCGGTATCGCGCCGGAGGAAGTGGAAACGGCATTTTTATGCCATGCCACCAGCAAAATCAGCAAACCGGACGATTTAACGGAAATCCGCACGCTGGGATTCCGTGGCGAAGCGCTTGCCAGCATTTGCGCAGTGGCGCGGGTGGAGATTCAAACCAAAGCCTATGGCTATGACTTGGGCGCGGCGTGCCGTTTGGAGGCGGGCGAGGTGATTTACCGCGAGGAGACAGGCTGCGCACAGGGAACAGTCATCACGGTGCGGGATTTGTTTTTTAACACGCCTGCACGCAAAAAATTCCTGCGTAAGGACTATACGGAAGCGGGATATATTGAAGAATCGGTACGCAAACTATCGCTGGCACATCCGGAAATTTCGTTCCGCTATATCAATGAACGGAAAGAAAAAATTTTTACGCCCGGCGACGCGCGGCTGGAAAATGCGGCGCTGTGCCTGTATGGTAAAGAAGTGGCGCGGGAACTGCTGCCGGTACGCAATGATTATGAAGGCGTTCGGGTGGAAGGGCTGGTCGGCAATATATCCCTATATAAGAAAAACAGAAGTATGCAGACGTTTTTTGTCAACAACCGCTGCATTGTGAACCGTGCCATGGCGGCGGCGCTGGAGGAAGCCTATAAAGGGCTGCTTGCGGGCGGTTGTTTTCCAGTTGCAATGATTAAATTGTTTGTAGACCCTGCCAGTGTGGATGTGAATGTACATCCGGCAAAGTTGGAGGTCAAATTTGTCAACGAAAGCGCGGTCTATAAAGCAGTATATTGGGCGGTAAAAAACGCAATATCAGCGCAAAAAATTACGCCAATGCTCAGCGTTCAGCCGGAAACGGCAGTGCAGGAAAAGACGGAGCAGCCGCGGGATATACCGCAGCCGCAGCAGGACAAGCCGCCTGTGCAGCGTGTACGCGAAACATTGCCGCTGCAAAAATATATGGAGCCGCCGCAACCGCATATTCCGGCGGAGCCTTCTGCAGAGACAGTACATATGGTGCGGGAGGAAACGACGCCGTCGCGGCGTATGGATCCTGCATTGCAGCAAACCTTAGCGGCTTTTTTGGAAGAACAGCAACAGCCAAAGGAAACGGTGAAAACAGACGAACAGGGCATAGAGCCGCCGAAAAAAGATAATGCTCCGCCGCCGGAAACGGACAAAGCAGAAAAGCCGGCAGCCGCCGCGGAAGAAAAAGTACAGCAGACGGGGCTGTCGCTGGAACAATTGCATGATTACCGTGTGATTGGACAGTTGTTTGCGACCTATATTTTAATAGAACAAAACGGAAAACTGATTATCATTGACCAACATGCGGCGCATGAACGGTTGATTTATGAACGGCTGGTTCAGCAGCGCGGAAAACGTGCAATCGCACCGCAGCAGTTGCTCCTGCCGGAAGTTGTAACGCTCACGCCGGTGGAAAAAGGATTTGTGCTGGAAAATCTTTCGCTGCTTGAAGAATTGGGGTTTGAAGCGGAGGATTTCGGCAGCGGCGATGTGGCGCTGCGCAGCGTTCCGGCGGAGGTGGAAACGGAATGCATTTCCGACATGTTCATGGAAGTCGTGACGCTGGGCATGAAAAATGCAAACAGTTTAACGCCGGAGGTGCAGGAGCGTATGCTCTATACAGTGGCGTGCCGTGCGGCAATCAAGGCAAGCAAAATTTTGACGCAGCAGGAAATGGAACAGTTGGTGGACGAGGTGCTGAAAACGCCGAATACATTAACTTGTCCGCACGGACGACCTGTGACAGTGGCGCTGGACAAGACATTTATGGAAAAATTGTTTAAACGTAAATTATAGGAAAGGCGTGTGGGAAAGGCTTATGATACCACTACTGGTCATTGGCGGACCGACGGCAAGCGGCAAAACAGCGGTGGGAATCCGGTTGGCAAAGCTGTTAGATGGGGAAATTGTTTCGGCGGACTCCATGCAAGTCTACCGTCATATGGACATTGGAACAGCGAAACCGAATTTGGCGGAGCGGGACGGGATTGTTCATCATTTGCTGGATATCGTGGAGCCGACGGAAAATTTTTCGCTGGCGCAGTATGTGCCGTTGGCGCACCAAACAATTGAAGAAATCCACGCGCGTGGGAAACTGCCTATTTTGGTGGGCGGAACAGGATTATATATCGATACGGTGGTACAAAACATCAAACTCAGCGAGCAGGAGAAAGAAGCGGGAGCGGTGCGGGAAAAACTTATGCAGCAAGTGGAGGAGAAGGGCAGCGCATGGCTGCATGATTATTTAGAAAAAATAGACCCGCAGAGCGCCGCAAAGATTCATGAAAATAATGTGAAACGGCTGGTGCGTGCGGTGGAGGTCTATGAACTGACAGGCGTTACCATGAGTGAGCACAACCGTCGAAGCCGTTTGGAACCGCCGCGCTACCGAACGTATTACATGGCGCTGGAACATGAGAGAGAGACGCTTTATGACAGAATTGACCGGCGGGTGGACGTTATGATGCAGCAAGGGCTTTTGACAGAGGTGCAGCAGTGCGTGGCACTGGGCGCCGGACGGCAGCACACCAGTATGCAGGCGATTGGATACCGCCAGATGTTAGATTATTTGGAGGGCAACAGTTCTTTGGAGGAGGCGGTAGACAAAATCAAACAGGAAAGCCGCCGGTATGCCAAACGGCAGTTGACGTGGTTCCGGCGCAGTGCACAGCATTGGACAAAGCCGGAGGAACTGCGGGAAGAGGAAATCATAAAATGGGCGAAAGGTGAGGGATAAAACATGAGAAATGGAATCAATTTGCAGGATACGCTGCTCAATCAGGCACGGAAAGAGAATATTCCGGTAACGGTGTTTTTATTAAATGGGTTTCAAATTCGCGGTGTGATTCGTGGGTTTGACAATTATTGTATACTGATAGATTCAGAGGGAAAACAGCAACTGATATACAAACATGCAATTTCCACTTTGATACCGGCGAAAACAATTTCAGTCATGGATGCAAAAGAATAGAACGCTTGAAGGAGGAATGCTTCCGTGAAAAAATTGATTACGGTAGCCATATTGGCGGCAGTGGTGATTGGTTGCTGGAGCCTATATACCAATTTTACCGGCGGCAGCAAGACCACGGTGGTGGTAAGCGGCACCTATGAAGAAAGCGTGAACGCCAATGGGATTGTAATTCGCAAAGAATATCCCATCACGGTGGACGCACAGGGAACGCTGCAAAGCAACGTAGCCAGCGGTACCAAAGTGACGCGGTGGGCGAATGTGGGATATTGGTATAAGGGAAATGTAGACCCTAAAGTGAGCCAGGATTTGCAGGAGGTCAACGAACGCATTCACGAAATGAATATAGCGGAGACCAGCGACAGTTATGTGAGTCAGGACGCGATGTTGATTGACAACCAAATCAGTGCGCTTTCGGAAGAAATTATCCGGTATACGAAGGAAGGGAACTTCACAAAAGTGGAGGAGACGAAGCGGCGTATCAACAGCCTGATGGGCAGAAAAACGGCAGTCAGCGGCGGAAACAGCGCAATGTCCACATTGAAAAGCGAACTGGAAAATCAAAAGCAGCAGCTGGAAGCACAGCTTGGCAGCCAGCGGCAGAATTTGACCGCGCCGCATGGCGGCATATATTGCGACACAGTGGATGGTCTGGAAACGCAGCTCACTATGGAAAACAGCAATTCTCTCGGCGTATCCGATTTGGAGAATTTTCTCAAACAGGACAAGTTCACGGTGAACACCGGCGTTACGCCGTTTCCTGTTTGCAAAGTAGTGGATAACAGTGAATGGCAGACTGCCGTATTGGTATCTAAAAAAGATGCGCAGGATTTTCAGGTGGAACAAAAAGTCCGTCTGCGCATTACTGGTGATGAACATGAGGCTGTGGAAGCAAAGGTAAGCAGTATTTCAGCGGAGCAAAACGGAAAAAATGTCATTGTTGTTACCAGTTCCAAATATGTACCGGATATCTATACAAAACGCAGCGTGAATGTGGATATCATTAAAAAGGAATATTCCGGTCTGAAAGTGCCTTCAGAGGCTGTGGTGGAGCAAAACAGTGAAACTTTTGTATATATCAACAAGCTGGGCGTTGCGGAAAAACGACCGGTTAATGTGTTATATAAAGCGGAGGATATCGCCATCATCAAAGAGGACAATGTCAGAGAAGACGCGCTGTTGCTCTATGATGATGTAATAATAAATCCTGATTCGGTGTAAGATAGAAAGAAAGTTCCTGAATAGAAAGGGAGTGATGCGGAGATGGAAAGTGAAATGCAGGAGAGAATCGCTTCTGTCAGGCGGCGGATTGCACAGGCGGCGCAGCGTGCCGGACGCAGCGAAACGGATATAACGCTGATTGGCGTGAGTAAAACGAAACCGGCTGCACTTGTCAATGAGGCGCTGGCGTGCGGTATTACGGATATCGGTGAAAACCGTGTGCAGGAGCTTTTGGAAAAATTGCCGGCGCTGGAGGGAAAACCGCGTGTGCATTTGATTGGGCATTTGCAGACCAATAAAGTGAAACAGGTGATTGGAAAAACGACGTTGATTCATTCCGTGGATTCTCTAAAGCTGGCAAAGGAAATTTCCCGCCAATCGCTGGAAGCAGGAATGGTAAGCGATGTGCTGCTGCAAGTGAATATCGGCAGAGATGAAAACAAGTTTGGATTTTTGGCAGAAGAACTGCCGGAGGCGCTGCAAGAAATCGCGCTGCTGGCAGGAATTCGGGTGCGAGGACTGATGACAGTGCCGCCGATAGAACAGGATTCTGCCAAAACAAGAGCACATTTTCAAAGTTTATACAAAGTTTTTATTGACATTCCGCAGATTTATGATAATATTAAAATGGAGTACTTATCTATGGGTATGAGCGGTGACTTTGAGATTGCCGTGGAAGAAGGCGCAAATTTAGTCCGGGTTGGCAGTGCAATTTTTGGCAGCCGGGCGTGAGGGTTGCGTGCAAAAGAAAAAGATGCAGGAGGGGTATTAGGAATGGGAAAAATTACATCTAAATTGTTGAACGCGATGGGATTTAGCGGTGAGGACGACGATTACGGATTTGAAGAAATGGATAGCACGGAAATGTATCAGGAACCGCCGGTATTCACATCTTCCAAAAAAAACAAAGTCATTGACATCAATGCAACGACGCGGTTTAATGTGGTGATTATCCAACCGGATGATTTCAATGAAGCAAAAGAAATTGCCGATCACCTCAAAGAACGCCGTCCTGTTGTGATTAATCTGGAATTGCTGGAAAAAGAAGTGGCGCACAAAGTGTTTGATTTTCTCAGCGGTGCAGTGTATGCGCTGGGCGGGTCAATTCAACGCGTCTCGAATCATATTTATCTGATTGCGCCGTATAATGTAAATATCATGGGCGATTTCAGAGATGAACTGAAAAACAAAGGGATTTTATAGGAGCGTGTAAAAAATGGCTGTTCTCGCAACCGCGCTTGTGCGGTCACTCAGTGCTGTTATGAATATCATGACGCTGATGATTGTTGCACGGGCAGTGCTGTCCTGGGTGCCGATGGGCGTGGGCGGCGAATTTATGTACAAATTGAAAAATATGCTGTATCAATTGACGGAATTTTTAATTGCGCCGATTCGTTCACTTTTGAACCGCACGCCGCTGGGGAATATGCCAATTGATTTTTCGCCGGTGATTGCACTGTTTGCGATTCAAATTATCGGCTCTATTTTCATTCAAATCGTTATATTGGTTTTGATGTGATGGAACAGGAAAAATTGTTTTTAGCGAAAATAGAAGATGATATCCGACGGGCGGTAGATGGAAATTATACCGTGACAACGTGGTTTTTAACGCCGGAAGAACAAGTGCTGGCGAAAGACTTTGCCCGCGGCAAAGTGCAATTGTTTGAAAGCGGCGGTTATGCGGAGGCAGAACGGCGCATTTTGGCGTTTTGTCCCGACTACATAGAAAGCGCCGCGGAAGTGGAGTTTGGCATTGGCGTTGTACGCATTCGGTCAAAGCAGGAACAGCTTCCGCACCGCAGCGTGATGGGGGCGGTTCTGTCGCTTGGCATCAGACGGGAAACAGTCGGAGATATTGCGCCGGACGAAGAAGGCGCATGGGTGTTTTGTACTGCTGAAATGGCGGAATATATCTGCCGCAATTTGGATAAAATAGGGAGGGTTCCGGTCACTTGCGAGCAGGTGCCGCTGGCGCAGGCGGCTATACCGCCGCGCGTGTTTGAGCACATGGAAATCGGCGTTGCGTCTTTGCGGCTGGATGCGTTTGTTGCGGCTGTGATGCGCCAGTCACGCGGACGAGCCGTGGAGGTTATCAGCGCGGGAGATGTTTCTTTAAACCACCGCGAAGCGAAGGATACAGCGCAGAAAATCAAAGAAGGAGATATCTTGTCTGTGCGCCGAAACGGGAAGTATGTAGTAGAGCGCATTTTAGGACAAACGAAAAAAGGAAGACTCAAGGTATTGGTAAAACAATATCGGTAAATAAGGCAGGTTCAGCCGTGTGACATGCCGGAAGACAGGGCTGAGACTGCCTTTTGCAGGATAACAGAAGAAGGGATGGAGGAAGTATGCTGTCGCCACTGGACATTGAAATGAAGGAATTTAAGAAAAATTTAGGCGGATATAACAAAGAAGATGTAGATGAGTTTATGCGTATCCTCTTACAGGACTACAAAGAACTTTATATGGAAAATGTTTCCATGAAAGACAAACTCGGTACACTCACAACAGCCGTCAGCCGCTATAAATCTATGGAGGACGTGATGCAAAACACCTTGATAGTGGCGCAGAGTACCAGCGATGAGGTGAAAAAAACAGCAAACGCCAAAGCGCAGACCATTATTGAGGAAGCGGAAACCAAGGCACGGGAACTTCTGATGGACAGCAAACACCAGTTATCCCAGATTAATATGGAATTGGAACAAATGAAGATGGTGATGGCGGGCTACAAAAACCAAATGCGTTCCATTTTGCAGTCGGGACTGGAAATGATTGAAAAGATACCGGAAGCGAATCCGAAAGTGCTGCCGCAGGCAGAACCGGCGTCGCCGCAATTCACGCCGCAGCCGGAGCAGGCGCAAACCTATCATGCCGCGCCGCAGAGCAACGCGGACGGAGTGGCAGGAAATGTGGTACAGCAGCCATATGCACCGCCGGCAGCGTCTTTTGAACCGGCAGAATCGGAAGAAATGCGTCTGCGCAGAGAGGAAACCATGCTGCATATCCGGCAGGCAATGGAGCAGCAGATGAGCGCAGAGAATATACAGGAAGAAGATTAATTTACCAATTTTGATATAGAAAAATGAAGGTATCGCTGTTATGTGACAAAATGTATACTGCTTCATTTTTCGGTGGGACAATCCACGCGAAAACTGTTGAATGACGGCGCAAGGCGCCTTATTGAAGGAGCGATAGAGAAAATGGACTATGGGAAAACACTGAATTTGCCGAAAACGGATTTTTCCATGCGGGCAAATTTGCCGGTGAAAGAGCCGGAAACATTAAAAAAATGGGAAGCAGAACGTTTATATGACGGATTGATGGAGAAAAATGCAGGGAAACCGGTTTTCGTTTTGCATGACGGACCGCCCTATGCCAATGGAGACATTCATTTGGGGCATACCATGAACAAAATTCTGAAAGATTTGATTGTCCGTTATAAAAATATGAGCGGATTCCGTGCACCGTATGTGCCCGGCTGGGATACGCATGGACTGCCGATTGAAAAACAGGCAATGAAAGCACTCGGTATCACGCCGCACGAAGCGGGAGTATCCAAATTCCGTCAGAAATGCGGCGAATTTGCGGACAAATATGTGAATAACCAGCGCGAACAGTTCAAACGGCTGGGCGTGATTGGCGATTGGGAACATCCCTATTTGACCAAACAACCGGAGTTTGAAGCAAAACAAATTGAAATGTTTGGTGAAATGGCGAAAAAAGGGTTTATCTATAAAGGTCTGAAACCGGTTTATTGGTGCGCAGACTGCCAGACAGCGCTTGCGGAAGCGGAAATTGAGTATCAGGACGACGATACCGTTTCCATCTATGTAAAATTTAAGGTGACAGACGACAAAGGACTGTTTGCAGATATCAAGGAAGAGGTATATTTTGTTATTTGGACAACGACGACATGGACGCTTCCTGCGAACATGGCAGTGTGTCTGAATGAAAATTTTGAATACAGTCTTGTGAAAAACGGTGACGAGGCATATGTCATTGCCAGCGACTTGGTGGATGAAGTGTGCAAGACGGCAGGCATTGCAGATTACAGTGTTATCAAAACAGTGCAGGGCAGCGAACTGGAATACATGACGTGCCAGCATCCGTTCCTGCCGCGTCAGTCGCTTGTGATTTTGGGCGACCATGTCACCTTGGAAGCCGGTACCGGTTGTGTACATACAGCGCCGGGACATGGTATGGAAGACTTTGACGTTTGCCAGAAATATGATAACATTGAAACGGTTGTGCCGGTGGACGCAAAGGGATATTTGACGGAAGAAGCGGGACCGTTTGCGGGACTGTTCTATGAAAAAGCGAACGGCGCAATTTTGGAACGGCTGGAAGCGGACGGCACCTTGCTTGCCAAAGCGCATATTTCGCACTCCTATCCGCACTGCTGGAGATGTAAAGAACCGATTATCTACCGCGCGACAGAGCAGTGGTTTGCTTCCGTAAAAGGATTCAAGGAAGAAGCGCTGCGCGAAATTGAAAAAGTGGAATGGCTGCCTGCATGGGGCGAAGAACGCATCAAAAACATGGTACAAGACCGCAATGACTGGTGTATCTCCCGACAGCGTGTTTGGGGTGTGCCGATTCCGATTTTCTATTGTAAAGACTGCGGCAAAGAACTGATTACAGACGAAACCATTCAAAAAGTGGCGGATTTGTTCCGAGAAAAAGGGTCGAATGCGTGGTTTGAAATGACGGCGGAAGAAATTCTGGGCAGTGATTTTGTTTGCGAATGCGGCTGCAAAGAACTGACAAAAGAAACAGATATCATGGACGTTTGGTTTGATTCCGGTTCTTCTAACGGCGCAGTATTGCAGCAGCGGGAAGATTTGCAGTGGCCGGCGGATTTATATTTGGAAGGAAACGACCAGTACCGCGGCTGGTTCCAGTCATCACTGCTGGTTAGCGTTGCGAACACAGGAAAAGCACCTTATAAAAGCGTTCTCACGCATGGTATGCTGATTGACTTGGAAGGGAACAAAATGTCCAAATCCAAAGGCAACGGTATTGACCCGCAGGACGTTATCAAAAAATACGGCGCGGATATTTTGCGCATGTGGATTGCGTCGGCAGACTACCGCAGCGACGTGAAAATTTCAAACGATATTTTGAAACAGTTGTCAGAAGGATATCGCAAGATTCGTAATACAGCGCGGTATATTTTGGGGAACATCAGCGATTTCAATCCGGAAACGGATATGGTTCCTTATGAAAAAATGGAGGAACTGGACCAGTGGGCGCTGCTGAAACTGAACCATTTGGTGGAACGCACACGCACAGGATATGATAATTACGAATTCCATGTGGTATATCATTCACTGCACAATTTCTGTGTCGTGGATTTGAGTAACTTTTATTTGGATATCATCAAAGACCGGTTGTATACAGAAAAAGCGGACAGCCAGAGCCGCCGCAGCGGACAGACGGCAATGTATTTGATTCTGGACGCGCTGGTGCGCATTATGTCGCCGATATTGGCGTTCACGTCGGAGGAAATCTGGGCGGCGATGCCGCACCGCAACGGAGACGATTTAACGTCTATTCTGTATAACGATATGCCGGAGAAAAACGACCAATATGTGAATGAGCCGCTGGAACAGAAATATGATAAATTGCTAGATGTCAGAAGCGACGTGGCAAAAGCGCTGGAAAGTGCGCGAAATGAAAAAGTGATTGGTTCTTCGCTTGCGGCAAAAGTAAGCATTACGGCAAATGGCGAAATGGCACAGTTCCTGAAAGCAAACGAAGATATTCTTCCCATGATTTTCATTGCTTCTCAGGTGGAACTGACGGAAGGCGAACCGGAAGAAAAGAGCGAATTGACCGGTATCGGCGTCAAAGTGCAGCCGGCGGAAGGTGAAAAATGCCAGCGTTGCTGGATGTTCACGGATTCTGTAGGAAGCCATGGCGACCATCCGGAACTATGCGACCGCTGTGCAGAGGTTGTGGCAGACATGGATTTGAGTGAGCAGGCATAAGATTCGACTTTTGTTTGCCGAAACAGCGGAAGCATTTCTGAGTGAAAGAAAATATGTGATATGAAAACAAGACCTTTTGCTGTAGAGTTTTCTACAAGCAGGAGGTCTTGTAATATTAAAAAATGAATTGGCTGCTTGAACGGCAGAAATAATAAAAATAATAACTCGTACATAAATGGGAGAATGTCAGGCGAAACATCTAAAGAAGTCTGCACTATCATTTTAACGGAAAGTATGATAGGAAAAATATGCAGGCTGCGATTACAATATGCTGTTTGAAAAGCTGGAAATTGTGCCGTCTCAAGAAAAAATTCGGTACTATATTTTATTAGACGAGTTGTTTTGAAAAAGAAAGGTTTAAATATCATGGAAGATAAACAAAAATTATTTTTATTTGAACAGGCGCCGGTGCCGCGGGCGGTGCTGTCCATGGCGATTCCGACGGTGATTAGTTCGTTGGTGATGGTGATATATAATCTGGCGGACACCTATTTTGTCGGTATGCTGAACGACCCGATACAAAACGCAGCAGTGACGCTTGCCGCTCCTTTACTGCTTGCATTTAATGCGGTGAATAATTTGTTTGGCGTTGGCAGTTCCAGTATGATGAGCCGTGCGCTTGGCAGAAAAGAATATGACACGGTACGGCGTACATCGGCGTTTGGTTTTTATTGTTCTGTCTTATGCGGATTACTGTTTTCGTTTATCTATATTATCGGAAAAAATCCGGTGCTAAAGATTCTCGGAACAGATGCGCAGACGGTGACTGCTACGGGAAATTATTTGAAATGGACAGTTGCGTGCGGCGCGATGCCGTCTATTCTCAATGTGGTGATGGCATATCTGGTGCGTTCGGAGGGCGCGACCCTTCATGCAAGTATCGGTACCATGAGCGGTTGCTTTTTGAACATTTTGCTTGACCCAATTTTTATTTTGCCGCAGGGACTGAACATGGGCGCGGCAGGCGCGGGGCTTGCGACATTTCTTTCCAATTGTACGGCATGTGCATATTTCTTTATTCTGCTCTATGTGAAACGGAAAAAAACGTATGTGTGCATCAATCCGCGTATGGTGCGGTTCAAAAAGGCAATTATCATGGGTGTTTGCGGCGTGGGTATTCCGGCGGCAATTCAAAATCTTTTGAACGTTACCGGAATGACGGTGCTGAACAATTTCACAGCATCGTTTGGTTCTGACGCAGTGGCGGCAATGGGAATTGCACAAAAAATTAATGCGGTGGCATTTCACATTGCTTTGGGATTTTCGCAGGGCGTTATGCCGCTTGTCAGCTATACCTATGCCAGCGGTGACACCAAACGAATGAAGAACGCCATTTTCTTTGCGGCGAAACTGATTCTTTCTTTTATGGCAGTGGTTGTGGTGCTATATTATTTTGGTGCGGGATTTTTAACAAATTTGTTTATGCAAAACGAGAGTATTGTTGCTTATGGCGCTAGTTTTTTGCGCGGCATGTGTTTTGGATTGCCGTTTTTGTGTATGGACTTTTTGGCAGTGGGTATCTTCCAAGCGCTCGGCATGGGGAAAAAGGCGTTTGTATTTGCCATCTTGCGAAAAATTGTGATGGAAATACCGGCGTTATATATTTTGAATGCATTGTTCCCGCTCTACGGTTTGGCGTATGCGCAGACAGTGACAGAGGTGATTTTGGCAGTCACGGCTGTTTTGGTTTTAAGGCATTTGTTTCGACAGCTTTCCCAAAATAACAGGTCTATCCAATCGGGATACCGCCGTATAAATTGACGCCGCTTCATGGCGAAACGTATCATAGAAGTGCGGTGGTGCCTTGCTGATGACCGCAGAAGAATAAGTATCTTTACATTTCGACAAAATTCGTATATAATGGTAATAGTTCATAAAAAAAGGAGAAGAGACATGAAACGCTTTGCTTCTGGTTTGAACTTCTACAAATTATTTTGGGTATTCTTCTGCGGCTGTTTTTTGGGCGTGGTGCTGGAAACCATTTGGTGTTTGCTCACCAGAGGGCATTTTGAGAGCAGGACAGGGCTGGTGTATGGGCCGTTTAATTTGGTCTATGGGTTCGGCGCGCTGCTCATGACGGTTAGCTTGATTTGGCTCAGCGGAAAACGGGATTTGTATATTTTCCTAGCAGGTTCCGTGCTGGGCGCCGCCTTTGAATATTTGTGCAGTTATGTGCAGCAGACATTGTTCGGAACCGTTTCGTGGGACTATAGCCAGTTTCCACTGAATTTTCACGGACGGGTCAATTTGCTCTATTCACTGTTTTGGGGTCTGCTGGCAGTCCTTTGGGTGAAAGACATCTATCCGTTTATGTCAAAGCGGATAGAACGGATTCCGAATTCTTGGGGACGTTCCGTTACATGGATTTTGCTGGTGTTTATGGTGGTTGACGTATTGGTTTCCGCGGCGGCGGTAGGACGTATGTCTGCCCGAAATGAAGGCGTTGCAGCAAGAAACCGTGTAGAACAATTTTTAGATACGCATTATTCGGACGAACGGCTGAACCGTATTTATCCCAATATGGTTTATAAAGAAAAGGAAAAGAAATTAGAATATCAAACAGAAGAATAAAAAATGAATGACCGGTACTGGAATGGAGAATAGGTGCCGGTCTTTTTTATCGCCATTCCCATAATTATCAAACCTCAGAATTATTTAATTTCTTTTCCGGTATCATTCAGTATAAAACTCCCTGAAAATGTAGCGTTACAAACCTTTGCAATATCTTGTAATTCTTTTTCAGAAAAGTTATCCCGATGTAGTTTTCCACTGATGTTTTGAACAGATGTTCCTAATTTTTCCGCCATTTCAGTCATTGTCATATCTCGTTCTATTAATAAAGTCCTTATTATTTTTGCCATGCTCATAAAATCACTCCTTATATTGTTAATGATACACTAAAAAATTGAATAAATCAAATAAATAATTTATAATTAAACTATTTATTTAAAAAAATATATTGATAAATTTAACTTTTATAAAAGAATATGACGAAATATCAGGATATTTTGCAGAACAAATATCTGTTTTTGAAGAAGTTTATTTTGAAATGGGTATGATAGTAGGAGCAAAAATTGCGTTTCAGATTCATGAAAGAATGAAGGAACTTGAATAACACAATAATTATATTTTAAAGAAAAACCAAGCAGGAGAAATCAAAAATAGGAAAGTAATTACATAAATATAATTGGTGACCCGTACGAGAATCGAACTCGTGATTCCGCCGTGAGAGGGCGGCGTCTTAACCGCTTGACCAACGGGCCATATAAAATATAGAAGAAAAAAATTCTTCACTAAACTTTAGTATATCATATTCAAAGTAAAAATGCAAGCGTTTTTACATAAAAAATGCAAAGGACGTATAGCATAAAAGCCTGTTAATAAATGTGAGGTTGCTATGGGTAAGAAATGACCTTTTCCACACATAAAATGCCGGAGACAGAAAAACGCCCGCAAACAAACAATTGCGGGCGTTTCCCTATCATACTTATTCTACAGCGGTTTCCGCCGCTTTTTGAACAGCGACTTTATCCTCTTTGATATCAATCACAATGCTGTCGCCTTCGCCAATACGGAGATCCAGCATTTCTTCCGCCAGTGCGTCCTCAATTTTGGACTGAATTGCGCGCCGCAGGGGACGTGCGCCATAAACAGGGTCAAACCCTTCTTTTGCCACAAAGGACACCACCTCTTGCGTATAGGAAGCGGCAATGCCATTTCCGGCAAGACGGTTCATCAAGCCGTCCAGCATGATTTTTGCAATGGAGGCGATATTGTCCTCCGTGAGCTGGTGGAACACGATAATATCGTCCACGCGGTTGAGAAATTCAGGGCGGAACGCCTGTTTGAGTTCGCCCATAACGTCGTTTTTAATGCTTTCATAGTCGCGCAGTTGGTCGTCGCTGCTGCCGAAGCCCAGACGTTTATTCGCTGTGATAAGGCGGGCGCCGGTATTGGAGGTCATGATGATAACTGTGTTTTTAAAATCTACTTTGCGTCCCTGTGAATCCGTTAAAACACCGTCTTCCATGATTTGCAGCAAAATATTGAACACATCCGGATGCGCCTTTTCAATTTCGTCAAACAGTATCACAGAATAAGGTTTGCGGCGGATTTTTTCCGTGAGTTGTCCGCCTTCGTCATATCCAACATAGCCGGGAGGGGAACCGACTAGCTTTGACACGGCGTGTTTCTCCATATATTCCGACATATCAATACGAATCATGGCATTTTCATCACCGAAAATTGCTTCCGCTAATGCTTTAGACAGTTCGGTTTTTCCAACGCCTGTGGGACCGAGAAAAATGAAACTGCCAATGGGACGTTTGGGGTCTTTCAGACCAACACGCCCGCGGCGGACAGCTCTTGCCACGGCATGAACCGCTTCTTCTTGCCCAACCACGCGTTCATGCAGGACATGTTCCAGATTTTTCAGCCGTTCACTTTCCTCTGCTGCCAATTTGTTGACGGGAATCCCTGTCCATTTTGCAATTTTTGCCGCAATATCTTCCTCAGTCACTTCCAAATGAGAACTTTTGCTCTCTTCCTGCCATTTTTGTTTCTTTTCCTCCAGCGATTTTTTAAGAGACTGTTCTTCGTCACGCAGTTTTGCTGCTGTTTCAAAATCCTGCCCCATCACTGCGGCTTCTTTTTCTTTGGAGAGACGGTCAAGTTGGTCTTCCAAATCCTTCAAATCCGGCGGCGCTGTCATGTTGCGTAGACGGACGGTGGCTGCCGCTTCGTCAATTAAATCAATTGCCTTGTCGGGCAGAAACCGGTCGCTGATATAGCGGGCGGACAATTTCGCCGCCGCAACAATGGATTGTTCTGTAATTTTCACCTTGTGGTGCGCTTCATATTTATCTCGAATACCTTTGAGGATTTCAATGGTTTCTTCCACGGTAGGTTCACCGACTTTGACGGACTGGAACCGCCGCTCCAGCGCAGCGTCTTTTTCAATGAATTTTCGGTATTCCTCCAGCGTTGTTGCCCCAATGACCTGCATTTCACCGCGCGCCAAAGCGGGTTTCAAAATGTTGGAAGCGTCAATGGCGCCTTCTGCCGCGCCTGCGCCCACGATGGTGTGCATTTCGTCAATGAACAAAATGACATTACCAGCTTCAATCACCTCGTCAATCGCGGTTTTCAGCCGTTCTTCAAAATCGCCGCGGTATTTTGCGCCCGCCAGCATAGCGGATAAATCCAGCGTGAAAACGCGTTTGTTTTTCAGACTTTCGGGAATGTTGCCCGCAACGATACGCTGCGCCAATCCTTCCACAATCGCTGTTTTACCAACGCCCGGTTCTCCAATCAGGCAAGGGTTGTTTTTGGTGCGACGGCTTAAAATTTCCACCACACGTTCAATTTCGCTGTCCCGTCCAATGACAGGGTCGAACTTATTTTCAGACGCTTGCTGCGTTAAATCGCGTCCAAATTGATTTAGGGTCGGCGTATCATTGCTGCCCTCTTGCCCTTTTGCTGCTGCGGCGGCGGGGCTGCCCTCTGTCAGCGCCTGAACTAAGCTGTTATATAAATCCTGTGCGTTCACGCCCAGTTCGTGCAGAATGCGAACCGCAAGACCTTCGCCCTCCATGATGATGGCAAGCAGAATGTGCTCCGTGCCGATATAGGTGTTGCCGAGTTTTTGGGATTCATTCACGCTGATTTGCAGCACGCTTTTGCTGCGCGGCGTCATTTCCACTTTGCGCGACGGTTTGTCGGCAAGAGAATTGCCGTAGTAGCGACCCAGCTGCTGCATATATTTATCAATAGTAATGCCTTTTGATTTCAAAATTTTTGCGGCAAGACAGTCCTCCACTCGAATCAGACCGGCGAGCAGGTGTTCTGTACCCACAACGCCATGTCCGAGACTGGCGGCGGTTTCCTCCGCAAGTTTCAGTGCGGCTGCTGCTTTTTGAGATAATGTAAATCCAAACATGGTAAAATTCCTCCTTTTATTGGAATGATTTTTTCACTTGCTGCGCCCGCAAAATATCCCGATGGGCAGTGGAGGTGTCCTCTCCTTTTTGTCCCAAGATAAGGTTTGCAGGTTTGGTTTCAATCAGCAGTGTGGTCAAGGTGGAGAGAGGGACGTCTGTCACAATCCCCAGCCCCACACCCATGCGCACCAGTGACAGCAATTGTGTCAGTTCATTGCTGGACAGCATGTGTGCAAATTGCAAAGTGCCGCGCGCCCGCAGTATTTTATCAGTCAGTTCATCTGCATGGTTTTGCTGCAACATGGCGCGGATTTCTTTTTCCCGTTTGACAACGGCGGCAACGACATTTTTCAATTTCGTAATGATTTCCTGTTCCGTTACGCCAAGCGTGATTTGGTTGGACACCTGATATAAATCGCCGATAGCCTTGCTGCCTTCGCCATACATGCCGCGGACGGTGAATCCCAGTTTTCCAACGGTGTTCATCATGCGTTCCACATTGTCCGTCATACTCAGCGCCGGCAGGTGCAGCATGACGGAAGCGCGCATTCCGGTTCCGGTATTGGTAGGACATTTGGTTAGGAATCCATAGGCGTCATTTTTAGCATATTGAACCTGTTCGCTGAGAATTTGGTCTACGCGCCGCGCGCTTTCATAGGCTTCGTCCAAATGATAGCCGCCTAAAATACATTGAATGCGCAAATGGTCTTCTTCATTTATCATAATGCTGACCGTATCGTCCATGCCGAGCAGCAGACCCTTGTGTTTCATGTGATATTGCATTTGGGGACTCATTAAGTTTTCCTCAATCAACGCCAGCCGGCGGGTGTCTGTAATAGCGTCCATACCTTCGTAGTGAAAAGAGGAAGCAATGGTTGCGCCGGAATCCAGCACGGCGCGGCGGATTTGTTCATTCACCTTTTGTTCTTCGTCAGCGTTCATCTTTCCATTGAAAGGGAAGGCGGAAAGATTACGCGCCAAACGGATACGAGTGCTTAGAATAATATCGTCATGATTTGCAGCGTCTTTATACCACACCGTCATTTGCTTTCACCTCTTTGCTCCAGTTGTTTGATTTCATCACGCAGCTTTGCCGCGCGTTCATAATCTTCCTGTTCGATGGCAGTTTGAATTTGTGCTTTCAGCTGCCCGATTTTATCTTGTTTATCGTTCTCCGCCGCTTGCTGCGGTGCAATGTGCTGCTGCGCGCCATGCAAACGGTTCATGAGTTCCGGCAGATAGTCGGAAAATGCTTCGTAGCAATGGCTGCAGCCAAACATGCCGTTGTTTGAAAATTCGCGGTAAGTCGTGCCGCAATGGCTGCACGCTTTGGCAGGCGATGCACCCAGTCCCGGCGCGGCGCCGAAAAAGTCGCCCAGAAAATGATTCAGGTTAAACATGGAACCGGCGCCCTCCAGCAGTCCCAATTCCTTGGCACATTCGCTGCACACCTCATATTCTTGGGTATTTCCATTGATATTCTGCGAAAAATAGACGTTCGCAGGACGTTGTTTACATCTTGAACACAGCATGGTTCATACCTCCTTATACCAGCCGAATTAACATGTTTTTCAGCAGTGTCGCGCGCATTTGGTCTTTTGCCGGCTGGTTCAATGCAAGAACCTTATCGCTGAGCGCGGCGAGCATGATATTTTTTTCGCGGTCTGAAATAACGGAATAGTCAGACAGATTTTGCAGACATGCTTGGCAGGACGCAAAATCAATGGCGCTGCCAATGCAATTGATAATGTGCATGAGCAAATCTCCGGCGGGAACCTGCGCCCGCTGAATTTTGATGTACCCGCCGCCGCCGCGCCGGCTTTCTACAATATAGCCGCGTTCGTTGGTGAAACGGGTGGAGATGACATAATTGATTTGCGAGGGAACGCAGTTAAATCTTCCGGCAAGTTCGTTGCGCTGCAATTCCGCAACGCCGCCGGTCGCTTCCAGCATCTCCTTGATGAAATTTTCAATTAAATCACTCATTTTCATGTTGTATCACCACTTTTGATATAGGATTGTCGAAATTCGTAACAATTTGACTTTGACTTTCTTTGACTTTTGAGTGTATTATACCACCTTTTCAGAAAAAAACAACAGAAATACGGCGCTGAATTTTCCGAATTTTTTAAATTATCTTTTGAATACGCTTGATTTTGGACTATTACGCAAAAATACAAGCATTTTTAAGGAATTCAAAAAAAGTATCGTAAAACTATTGCATTTTTATGCAAAAAGGTGTATAATTTATGAATACTTATGAATAAGGAGAATGGTTATGGAATTGCAGGATATTGTTGCATTGGACCAAAAATACTATATGAATACCTTTGGCAGCCGTACGCCGCTGATGTTTGAAAAGGGACAGGGACTAGGGCTGACAGACTGTTCCGGTGAGGTATATCAGGATTTTTTTGCCGGCATTGCCGTGACAAATTTGGGACACCATCATCCGGTGTTCACGGCGGATATCAAAGCGCAGGTGGAAAAAGTATTACATACGTCCAGTCTTTATTATATTGAAAATCAGGCAAAGTTAGCACAGCTTTTGGTAGAGCATTCCTGCGCCGACCGCGCGTTTTTTTGTTCCACAGGGGCGGAGGCGAACGAAGGGGCAATCAAGCTGGCAAAGATTTATTTCTATAAACAAGGGAAACCACAAAAGCATGAGATTATCACGCTGAAACAGTCGTTCCATGGCAGAACGCTGGCAACGGTTGCGGCAACGGGACAGGAGAAATATCAAAAACCGTATCAGCCGCTCACGCCGGGCTTCCATCATGTGCCTATCAACGACATAGAAGCGCTGGAACAGGCGGCAGGGGAACAAACCGCAGCAATTATGCTGGAGCTGGTGCAGGGGGAAAGCGGTGTGCACCCTGTGACAAAAGAATATTTGCAGGCAGTGAAACAAATTGCAGACCGCTATGGCGCGCTGCTGATTGTAGATGAAGTGCAGACGGGCATGGGTCGAACAGGAAAGCTGTTTGCTTATGAACACTATGATGTGGAACCGGATATTTTCACTTTGGCAAAAGCGCTGGGCAACGGTGTTCCCATTGGCGCGCTCTGTGCGAAACAGAAGGTTGCAGACGCATTCGCACCGGGCGACCACGGTACAACGTTCGGCGGCAATCCGCTTGCTACGGCAGCAGGATGCAGCGTTATGAAGATTTTACAGCAGGAACATCTGGTGGAAAACGCGGCGGCAATGGGTACCTATTTCATGGAAAAATTGCGGCAGCTGCAACAGAACTGCGCTGACATTGTCGAGGTGCGGGGCATGGGGCTGATGATTGGCGTGGAACTGCAAGACGCGCAAGGGGCAAAAGTGCAGCAGGCGTTGCTGGACGCACACTATCTGACAGGCTGTGTGGCAGGAAAAACGCTTCGGATTTTGCCGCCGCTGATTATCACCAAAGAGGATATTGATACATTTATGGATACATTGACAGACATATTGACGAAATAAAGGAAGGGTATAACGATGAAAGATTTATTGAGTTTGCAGGATTTATCAACAGCGGAAGTACTGGAACTATTGGATTTGGCAGCGAAGCTGAAACAAGACAACAAAGAAGGAAAACAACATCATTTGTTAAAAGGAAAAACGATTGGGCTGATTTTTGCGAAATCCTCCACGCGGACGCGGGTGTCCTTTGAAGTGGGTATGTATCAACTAGGCGGACACGCGCTGTTTTTGAGCTGCAATGACATTCAGCTCGGGCGCGGCGAATGCATTCATGATACAGCAAAAACGCTGTCGCGGTTCATAGATGGTATTATGATTCGGACATTTGACCAGAAAGAAGTGGAACAATTGGCGGAATATGCAGATATTCCGGTCATCAATGGATTGACAGATTTGTTGCACCCCTGTCAGGTATTGGCAGACTTGCTGACGATTCAGGAGCATAAGGGAAAACTGAAAGGACTGAAAATGTGCTATCTGGGCGATGGCAACAACATGGCAAATTCACTGATGCAGGGCGCGGCGAAGGTTGGTATGGATATTGCAATCGCTACGCCGGTAGGGTATGAATGCGACAAAGAAATCGTGGCGGCAGCAATGCAAACAGCAAAGGAAAATGGTTGCAGTATTGACTTAACGACAGACCCGACAGCGGCAATTCAAGGTGCTGACGTGGTTGTGACCGATACATGGGTCAGCATGGGGCAGGAAGAGGAAAAAGCGAAACGAATCGCGGATTTCAAAGGGTATGAAGTGAATGCGCAGCTTATGGCGCAGGCAAAAGCAGATGCAATTTTCCTACACTGCCTGCCGGCATACCGCGGCTATGAAGTGGCGGAGGAAGTCATTGACGGGCCGCAGTCTGTGATTTTTGACGAAGCAGAAAACCGTTTGCACGCACAAAAAGCCGTCATGGTGAAATTGATGCAGGATTAGGAGGAACCACAGTGGTGAGCACAGAACTGGAAATCGGAAATTTGAATTTTGAAACCTATCAGATACGAAAGGCAATTCCGGACGATATTCCGCAGATACGCAAGGTGACGCAGGACGCTTTTGCGCTCTATATCAAGTCGGCGCATTTGGATACCATACCTGCATTGACGGAATCGGAAGAGGATATCCGGCGGGATTTGGAAACAAAAGTGGTGCTGGTGGCATATATCGGCGAAAAAATTGTCGGTTCCCTGCGGCTGGATTTGCGCAGCGACAACACTGCTTATTTGAGCCGGTTTGGCGTGGAACCGGATTGTCAGAATCTGGGGATAGGAAAATCGTTGATGAATATTGTGGACAATTTGATGCGGGAACACCATATCGGACAATTGCAATTGCACACGGCGTCGCAGATTGGTCCGCTCATTCGATTTTACTACGGACGCGGTTTTTATGTGGACTCCACCACCAAAGACCGCGGCTATATCAGAGCGTTGCTCTGCAAAGATTATTGATATCAAAAAGAAGGTCTGCCAATTAAACCGGCAGACCTTCTTTTTGATATTCTCATTTATTTTCTAATGAAGTTTTTTATCAGTTACGATGGAACCGGACTTGGTCATTGTTCGACTATGATTTTGGTGGTATTATTACAAATTGATGAAAAGTATATTGCAAAATCCCTCCACTTTGTACCACCCTGTTTCAAATTCTTTACAAAAGATAAAAATGCCATAAAATATCCGATATATTACAAATATATCCAAATAATTCCATAAAGATGGGCGTTTGTAGAATTTTTGTGCAATTTTGTATAAAAAATACGAAACTTTTTTAGTAAAAAGTCTTGCATTTTTTTCAAAAATAGGTTAAAATTTTAGTATAGTGGTTTGAAGTGGAGGGAAATGGAATATCTGTGGAGAACCCAAAAGAGATGAAGATATTAAAATTTGATTACAAATGATTGGACAAGTTTGTAGAGAGGAGGGGTGATGAATTATGTTTATGGGAGAATATACGCATGGCGTGGATGAAAAAGGCAGATTTATCATCCCCTCCAAATTTCGTGAGAAACTTGGAAAAGAATTTGTTATCACACGCGGCGTGGAATGTTGTCTGCGCGTCTATACCAAAAAAGAATGGGACGAGCTTGTGATGAAACTGGAAGCGCTTCCGGGCAACAAAAAAAGTACGCGTGACTTGAAACGTTATTTGCTTGGCGGTGCGGTGGAATGTGAAGTTGACAAACAGGGTCGTTGCCTGATTGCGCCGAAACTGCGGACGTTTGCTAAAATTGGAGCGGAAGTGAAAATTATCGGCATTGGCAGCACGTTAGAAATTTGGGACAGCGGCGTTTGGGAAGCATATAACGACCAAGACGATTTGAATCTGGAGGAACTGGCAGAAAGTTTGGGGCTGGACATTCCGATGTAACTGAGTGCATGTGAGATGAAATGAAGGAAAGGGTTTTTGCAATGGAATTTTATCATGTGCCGGTGCTGTGGAAAGAAACAGTGGACATGCTTGGCGTGCGGGACGGCGGCGTTTATGTGGACGGAACGCTGGGCGGCTGCGGACATGCATTGGAAGTGTGCCGCAGAATGGGCAGCGGAAGATTGATAGGTATTGACCGCGACGCAGATGCACTTGAGAATGCGCAGGAGCGACTCAAAGATTATCTGGGACAAGTGACATTCGTACATAGAAATTATGCAGATATCAAGGACATATTACAGGAATTGCAAGTGGAAGCGATAGACGGCGCTATGCTGGATCTTGGCGTATCCTCCTACCAGTTGGATAACGGCGAGAGGGGTTTTAGCTATATGCATGACGCACCGCTGGACATGCGCATGAACAGGGACGACAAAACAAGCGCCTATGATGTCATCAATGGATATAGTGAAAGTGACTTGGCGCGTGTGATTCGCCGGTGGGGCGAGGAACGGTTTGCTTCCTCTATTGCGCGCAGCATTTGCAAAGCGCGGGAGATATCGCCGGTGGAAACCACATTTCAACTCAGCGAAATCATTAAACAGGCAATTCCGGCAAAAAACCGCAGACAGGGGCCGCATCCGGCGAAACGTACGTTTCAGGCAATTCGGATTGAGGTCAATCAGGAACTGGAAAAATTGGAGAAGGCGCTGCGGGACATGTTTGACGTCTTAAAACCAGGCGGTCATTTGGCGGTCATCACATTCCATTCGTTGGAGGACCGCATTGCGAAAGAAGTGTGGCGGTCGCTCTGTGAAGGGTGCACCTGCCCGAAATCGTTTCCGGTTTGCGTTTGCGGAAAAGAAGCGCGGGGCGAAGCGCTGACGCGTAAACCGTTGCAGGCAAGTGAAGAAGAACTGGAATGCAATCCTAGGGCGAGAAGCGCAAAGCTTCGTGGGATTCGTAAACGGTGATAATAGAAAAAATCTGAAAATAGGGGGCATGAAAGATGCAGGATAATTTAGCGAGACAATTGCCACAGCCGCAATATATGCCGCAGCCGCAGCGTAAAAGTGCGCCTGTCAGACGGACTGTGCCGCAGAAGAAACACAAATTTCGGTGGAGTGTGCTGGTGATTGGTCTGATTTGTTTTGGACTCAGCATGGTGATGATACAGCGGTTTGCCTATTTGAATGAAATTGACCAAGAAATTGCAAACGTACAAAAACAATTGTTTTTAATTGAAGCGAGCAACAAACAGAAAACGCTGAAAATGGAAGAATCTATGGACTTGAAAAAGTTGGAAGAAGTTGCAACCAGTCAGCTTGGCATGAGCAAACCGGGCAAAAATCAGGTGGTTTATGTGGAAGTGACGAATCAAGACAGTGCAGAGATTTTGCAATTGGAGAAAAAACAAGGAATTTTAGAGGAAATTATGCAAGGCGCAAAGGTGTTATGGAATAAAGTGACTGCGTCATAAATAAACATAGGAAGAGGCGAATGTGTAGAAGCTGTGTGAAGGAAAAGAAGGTGATAGGGTGGCAAAAAAGAAAAACGGAAACGTCATGAAGCAACGGGTTGTTCTAATGACGGTTATCACCGCGACATTGCTGACGGCGCTGGGCGGACGGACGGCATATTTGCAGTTTGTGCGCGGACAGGATTTGAAGCAGCAGGCGCTGGACCAGCAGACACAGGAAAAAGAAATCACCCCAAAACGTGGGACGATTTATGACAGAAACGGAAAAGAATTAGCAGTCAGCGCGAATGTGGAAACCATTGTCGCAGACCCGAGTGCAATCCGTAAAAAGGGAAATGCGGAAGATGTGGTGCAGACACTATCTGCGGTTCTGGAGTTGGATCAAGAAAAAATTAGAACGATTTTGAATAAAAACAGTCGTTTTGAATATGTGAAA
>CAMNSU010000016.1 GCA_946555455.1 uncultured Clostridia bacterium
TCCTTGTTCTCACTGTCTCAAAATCGGGGCATTTTTCGCCGTATCCAGTGTCAACATGTACTTTCTCCACCCATTCCCTGAATTTATCCTTGGGAACAATAATTCTGCTGCCCACTTTCATCCTCGGAAACTCTTTTTCATGTATTAATTCATGCGCAGATGTAAGAGATATCCCCAGTACATCCTTCACCATTTCTACATTCAGCATTATGGGCAGTTCATCATACGATTTGTAGACGGATTCCTTCATTATCATCACTCCTTTTCTCAATAGATGTTATCTACTCAAATTGTAACATCACCTTTGCATCTTGATAATAGGTGTCGTATAATTAAATTACATTCTCTATTTTGATGTATGTATTATCTATTTCGGAAAATTTTTGGAGGGCATTATGTTTGCATTCAAAGCGTACTTTTGGCACGGCGATGTGTATATCAACAAGAAATATAAATATGCAGCCGGAGAAATCTTGACCGCATCCTTGAACACAGATTTTTTCGATAGGATTGAAGGCGAGGATTGGTCTGCCCAACTGAAAAAATACAAAAAGAAACTCCTTTTATCCCAAGATATGGATTATCTAAATTACAACTCCAATGTCTATAAGGCATCCGATATTTTAGAGAGAATCAACGATTTACTTATGAAACTGCCGCCGTATAAAGATATACTTACTTTGCCAATCAAGCGATTGGATGATATTCTGAATGACTATTCAATCTTTTTTGAAAACGGTTTGAAAAATGATGAAAGAGAAAATATTACTTGGGATACTGTAAGTGAATATGGCACCGGCGAAATTGACGACTATGGCAAAGGTAGATTCTATCTTCACAAATTTGCGCCGGAGGAACCTGAAAAAATATTGGAGTATGATAAAAACTTTGCGAACGAACTACAAAATTTCAATCGCAAAGTGTCAGACTTTTTTGACGGATATACATCTTTTGTGGAATCATATTTAGTGGTTCATAGGATTTTTGCTCTCTTCATAGATGCTTTTCTGCACCAAAAAGAGACCTTTCTCAACGATAATGAATTAGCAGAATTTTTTGATGCATTCAATAAGACACACGGAATGAATTTTCAAAACATTCCATGCCGCATGAATTCGTTCCGCTATAAATCTTTGAAGGATGCATCTGGCAATTCTATTCTGTGTGAGGAAATCCATTTCGATGATTTACAATCGTTTCTGTATTTCGATTTCTTTCACGGAATTAAGTATAACTATATCCCTAATAAATGCAAGCAATGCGGGAAATATTTTTTAATTCAAGGCGGAAAATATTTCAGTTATTGTGACAAAAAATTAGCAGATGACCCGCGCAAAACCTGCCGAGACATAGGCTCCAGACGCAGATACGGCGACAAATGCAAAAATGACCCAATCTGGCAAACCTACAACCGTGCATACAAGGCGCATTACGCAAGGTATATGAAAAAGAAAATGACAGTCTCCGAATTTGAGCAATGGTCAAGGTTTGCTTCCGAAATCCGCGATAAAGCAATCGGCGGAGAGATTCCGTTTGATGCGTACTACACCGAAATCCGCCGATAGCTCTTTTCTTTGTTTACTGTGGCTTAAAATTTGCACATCTTTGAAATAATTCTCAGATAGATTTATCCATCATGAATCTGTTGCCCTTCGCAGCATAATACGAAATACGATATTTTGTTTCTCATCTATTTTTACCAGAATAGCATATCAAAACCTTTCAATTTATAGATTGGCTCTGTAAAGAAATAATCACCGTAAATAAGCGAAATATGTTTGCCGCTACCAGAATAATAATATGCCTCCGTTCCGCCTTGCAGAATAGATTCCTCTTTGTCACTCCAGTCGCAAAAATCTTTATCCAAAGCCTTTAAGATACGCAAAGCCGCTTTCATGTATAACGGCTGTTCATGCTGCGGCACATTTTTTGCAATTTCAATCAATCCGCAAGCAGCGCAGACGCCTGCCGTAGTATCGTAAATCTCCGGCTCTTTCGGTGTACGGAAGTCGCACAGTGGTACTGCATATTCGGCAGTATTCGCGATAAAATAATGTGCCACGCGCTTTGCGGCATCCAAATAATCCTGCTTTTTCGTATGGATATAACCGAGAACATATCCGTATAGTGCCCAACTCTGTCCGCGTGACCATTACGAACCCAATTCATATCCCTGACCGCCGAACACCTCCACAGGTTCATCGGTTACAATATCAAGGTCTACAATATGATGAACGGATCCATCTGCACGCAAATGCGTTTTCATGGTTGTGTCCGTATGACTCATGGCAACATATTTGTAACGCGGGGCACCCGTCTCACGCGAAGCCCAATAGAGCAGCGGGATATTCATCATACAGTCAATGATGAAGTAATCTCGACCCGTTCAAACAGATTTTGGATATAACAAAGGTGTCGGAAGTAATTCCGATACCTTATTTTTGGCACATTAGCTTGAAAAAACCACTGGTTATACCAATTTTAGTATAATAAAACCACCTGATATAATAGTAATAAGATTTGGCAATTGCATTACTAAAAATATCAGGTGTTTTAAACATGAAAAATGAAATAAAACATTACAGACGAATAAGCAAATCATTTTTTCGCTTGATATTTTTCGGATACCCTCTTGAAATCAACGCCATATTGTTATCAAAATTCGATGCTAAGTCTAAAATATCGCCTGTTTTAACATCACGAAGGATTCCGAAATTAAAAGTATGCCTATGGGGATTTGCACAGACAGTATCCAGAAACAGCATTTTTACATAATCGCCGATACAATCGGGACATAACTCTCTGAAAATATTAACCGTCGCGATATAATCTTCATTATCACCCATAAAACGAAATGCAGGTTCAAAGTTCACACGCGCGTTATTAGTGAAATCCCTTGTTTTTACAATGTCCTTTCCACGTTTATATTCAGCCATCTTAAAACCCAAATTGCACGGTGGGAATCTATAGCTCTTGTTTCAAGCCACTTTTGCACATCACTTGTACGCTGCAGGTATAACGGCAGCATATCAAAATGGATAACCTTAAATTCATTATTTTTCCACTCTGCTGCAACAGTATCGCCATTTAGTATAAAAAAATCCATATATCCCACCTCGCTTTCTGTGGCTATTATTGCCATCCTATGTCATAAAAATAATATAATTAGAAATCTAGCAGAAAGTCAAATAAGCAGCTTATATTTATAG
This sequence comes from uncultured Clostridia bacterium, assembly GCA_946555455.1. Lineage (GTDB taxonomy): Bacteria > Bacillota > Clostridia > RUG12999 > RUG12999 > JAAWTG01. The sequence continues at coordinate 3,210 of CAMNSU010000016.1, forward strand.
CTCCTTGTTAAAACTCTATAAAATATTGTTACAAATTTCACATTAAATATGTTATATGATATTATATAACTCAAATTATAATAATTCTGATTATATGAAGTGAATAATATATTTTTACGCTATTGTAATATTTTTATCGCCTTTACAGCACCATTGGATTCCTATTATACAACTAACATCATTATATCATACCTCTCATATTTTAACGTGAACAATAATTATATTTTCAAACAGTCATTCCTGTCATAAATCAATTTGCTGATATATTTGAGGTATCGTTTTATTACCACATACAAATTCTTTCGGGTCAATCGAATCAAACAATCCCCAATGAAGCGGAATGACTTTCTGCGCCCCCGTCCGTTTTGCAAACCTTGCTGCATCAGCCATATTCATATTATTCCCAGCGCCATTGATTGGCAAAAAAACTGCATATATATCATCGGGAACATCTTCAAAAATTGTTTCATTATATAATGTATCGCCTGTTATATAATATTTTTTATCGCCGTCATCAAGGATAATGCCAATGGCGTGTGGGTCGGAATGCTCTGCTTTTACTGCCGTCAGTTTGATTCCGCGATATGTCCACGTAGTACGGCGGTTAAACATCACATATTGATTATTTCCGCCTTGCTTTTTTGCACTCTCCCAGACGGATGTCGGCCCTAAAAACAAAACGCTGTTCTCTCTGTCAAGATAGTATGGCATTGTTTCAGGGTCTAAATGGTCGCTGTGGCAATGTGTCACTGCATATATATCCACATCTATATCGAGAAACCGTTTCTCCACAGGCATCCGTCTGTCGTTTGCCGGATTGTGTTTGTAACAAGCATTTGAAAGATAAGGGTCAATAACAATTTTGATGTTTTCTGTCTCAAACAGTAATCCTGCTTGACCAAGCCAAATTACTTTCATATTAATTCCTCCTGTTTTCAGGTATGACAGGATACAACTGAATCATATTTCCTCCGTCCACCGTCAACTCCGCGCCCGTTGCATTTTTGGACAATTCACTGCCAAAATACCACGCTGCATTTGCAATATCTTCAAAGTCCGCAATATCTTGGAGCGGCGTATAGTTAGAAAGCGCCTGACGGCAATTGTTATCATTATTCTCCCATCTATCTGTTTTTATCATGCCCGGAAGAACTGCATTGACTCTGATGTGATATTTTCCAAGATCCAGCGCCATCGCTCGCATCATACCAAGTGCACCTGCTTTTGACGCACTATATGCCACACGGTCCGGAATCGCACGGTAGGCAGTGTTGGAATTAATGAATACAATGGAACCGCCGCCTTTTTCTTTCATCTGCATCGCCGCTTGTCTTGCCAGCATAAAATTCCAGCCAATATTTGTGTTCACCACTTCCATAAACGCATTTACCGAAACGGAAAAAAACTCCTGACGAATCCCAAGGTTTGCCGCGCAAAGCACCAAACAATCCAGCAGATATCCCATAGAACGAATATCGTCAAAAATCCGAATCACATCATTCTCGTCAAAAATTTTGGTCTCATATCCTTTAGCAAAAATCCCATATGTATTCTGCAATTCTTCCGCAACCGCAGCCGCCTTTTCTCCGCTGCGGCTGCAGACAAAAACATCATATCCCTCTTTTGCAAATTTCTCTGCAATCACTTTACCTGTGTTTGCTGTAGCGCCGGTCACTAACACCGATTGCTTCATAAAATCCTCTCCTTTTTTAAAAATAAAACGCTGTTTCAGGCGGGCGAATATCGGTCAGTGCACCGGTATAGTGCCTAAGTGAATGCGGTTGATAAGGATGTGCCAAACAAGCGTCTTCATTGATTTGGATACCCAGCCCCGGTTTATCAGGAATTTTAATATACCCATCATGATAGTCCAGTTCTTCATTTGTAATATCTTTTCTATATATAACATCACTATACATGATTTCCAAAATAGAAAAGTTGGGACAGCATGCCGCAAGCTGCATTGTTGCCGCATTCGCAATGGGACCGGAAGGATTGTGGGGCGCAAACGGAATATATCTGCATTCTGCTTCCGCCGCTATCTTTTTCAGTTCCAGAATACCTCCTGCATGAGAAACATCAGGCTGAATATAGTCGGCAGCCATGAGGTCAAACATTCTTTTGTAATCCCATCTGGTATACAATCGTTCTCCGGCAGAAACAGCAACCGGCGACTTTTCTTTCACCGTCTTTAGTGCGTCCAGATTATCCGGCGGCACAGGCTCTTCAAAAAACATGGGTTTAAATTGTTCAAGTTCTTTTGCAATTTTAATGCCGGTCGGGATATTGAATCTTCCGTGTCCTTCTATCAATAAATCTATTTCATCTCCTACTGCATCGCGGACCGCACCGACGCACGCCATGGCTGCACCGAGTTCCTTATTTGAAATTTCCAAATATGCCTTGCCGAAAGGGTCCCATTTCATTGCTGTTATGCCCCGCTGCATTGCAATTTTCGCTTTTTCACCAAATTCCTGCGGCGTTTTCGCGCCTGCGAACCAACCATTCACATAAACGCGAACTTTGTCACGCACTTTTCCACCCAGCAGTTGATACACCGGCACTTGAAGCTGCTTGCCTAAAATATCCCACAATGCCATTTCAACTGCCGAAAGAGCGGACATTAAAACTACGCCGCCGCGCCAATAGGCGTCCCGATAAATGGTATGCCAATGTTTTTCAATATCAAACGGATTTTGTCCCACAAGATATTCTTTGATATGTTCAACGGCTCCGAGCAGCGCTTTTTCCTTATATTCCAGCGTTGCTTCTCCGCAGCCATCGATTCCCTCGTCTGTATATACTTTCACAAACACAAAATTTGTTCTAAAACAGTCTACCACAAATGTTTTTACATCCGTTACTTTCATTGTATCCTCTCCCCCATCAAACAGCTTTTCCAATCTATAAAATCAGACCGGAGATAGAAACCTATCCCCGGCGCCAAACACTCTGATTGGTGAACTTCTCCCCATATTTCGCACTGTTCTTTGATTTTATTACCAGCACAGTGTTCTATCACCATTCATTAAATTGCATAATAATTCAAAATAAAAATAATCACCGTAGGATGCGTATTGATGTTTTCCGTTCTGCTCCCGCAGCGTTCCTGCCACTGTTTCATCAAACGTCACATAGGATTCTGTCAGCCGACAAAAAATTTTCTCCGCCCACGCATGGTATTCCGGCTTTTCGGCTTGTTTTGCCAGCAGCAAAAATCCGTTTGCCGCAACTGCCGCTGCGGAGGTATCTATCGCCGCTTCTTCTCCTGCCGGAAGCTTAAAATCCCAGACCGGCAGGTCGTTCGTCTCCTGAATACGGCAGATAAAATCGTCAGCCAACCGCACGGCAACCTCTAAATAATCTTGATTTTCAGTATAGGAATATGCGATAGCAAATCCATAAATAGCCCACGCTGCACCGCGCGACCAATAACTTTCATCGCCATAGCCACAATAATTGCAGCCTTGCGGCGCGCCTGCGCCAAAGCGGCAGCTATGATAAAGCGAACCGTCGGGACGGACAAAATGACGCATAGTTTGCTGTGCATGGCTATCCGCTATCTGCGCAAAAAATGGATTTCCTGTTTGCTGCGTCGCAAAATAGAGCAGCGGAATGTTCATCATGCAGTCAATAATTGCCAGCCCCTGACTTTCCGTATAAAAATGACATTTCGCGTCTTGGGCATTCACATATGTAGGAATCGTATCGTCCATTCGTCCCCACGCGCGAATAATACCATACTCCGGCAAAAAACGCTGACTCAGCAGCTCCGCCGCCCGCAGTGCAATATCTGCTGAAGCAGGATCGCCTGTCAAACGGTAGAGCGCCACGCACTGCGGCGCATATAAAAATCCCAAATCGTGCATTGTATCCATGCCGTGACAGAACACTTTTTCATGGAACAGACGGTTCTTGTCAAAGACCCATTGCAAAAATTCTTTATTCCCGCTCTGCTCATATGTCAGCAAAACAATGCCTGAATAAAAAGAACTCGTCCAGTTCATCACATGCATGAAATCTGTTTTTCTTTTTAAATTTGCTTCTGAAAAATAATGTCCGTCGCTGCACGCCGGCACCTCCGGCAAATCTGCTGGACAGGTTTCCATAATGCGCCGCGCTTTTTGCAGCAACAATTTTTGTTCCCGTTCAAATTCCATGCGATGATTCTCCTTTTTCTTTTCCGCCAAAACGGAATATTGTTTTCATAACGCCGCGCTTTTTGCCCGTTTCTATCCAAAGACGGCGCAGCGTCCGTCCTCCGCCTGCTGGAACAGTTTCCTGCCGCAGTTGACAGCCCGCTTCTGGTACAATCGTGGTTCTGCTATGCGCTCCTGTCAGCACTGCCGTTTCATTTTTCAACGTTATTTCCAGCGGCGTAATCAGGCAAAATGCCACACCTGTACCCCGCCGCAGCGCATATTCATCCACAACCTCTAGCACCTCCGGCGTAGGCGAGTGAAGCGTACGCTGCCACACTTCATAGAATTCTTTCCATGTAGGTGTGAGGTCCATCTCCGAATGAAAATATGTTTCATTTCCTTCCGCCTTGGGTTTTGTCCCCACAGAGGTATCCGGCTGTATCAAAGCGCCTTCTTCTATCGGAATCAGCATATTATGCCAATGCACTTTCCCAAGTCCTGACCCAATGGCATCATCATATTTTCCCATACCTGGATCCATTGCAACTGTGTCGCCGCCCGCTTGAATGACAAAACTTCCTTTATCCTGATGCGCATGGTTTGCGCCGCTGTTGCCGCCGCACTGAAAAATCTTCAAATAAGTGCCGTTCCATTCGCGAACGGATGAAACCGCTCCGGTATCCGGCAGAGAAAGAAAGGTTCTCATCTTCGGTCCTTCCTGCGGAATCTCCGGTTCCAACAATAAAGTCACCATGTCGGAAGTAATGCTACCATAATGTTTCCATGCCTGCCGAAACAAAGTCACCCAATGGCTTTCCGGCAAAATTTTTGCGAGCAACGCCAACGTATCCGGCAGAAAAATACCACAAGGACCGTCTGCAACCGGAATCAGCCCATAGGAAGGGTCTAACGATAACAGACATTCCGCATAATCCGCCGTCCGTTTTAAGGACTCCGGTAAAATTCCTTCAAATGGCAATTGCCGCGCCCGTGCATACCAATATAACGCTTCTCCTGCCATTCGGGCAACACTTGTAAAATAAGTGGGACCTTCCTCATATCCGCCGTCCGGCAAAATAACCCGTTGCATACTGTCGCAAATTTCTTGATAGGCAAGGTCTGTATATGCTTTTGCCGCAGGCCAGTATTGTTCTACTGCCGTATACGCAGGCAGCCGTCCCCAACTAAACCACACCAGTTGATTGATGTCGAAAATGTCCTCCGGTGGTCCTGAATATTTCCACACAACCCAGTTGATTGATGCTAACCCTTCTTCGCCTAACCGGCGCACCAAAAACTGAATTCCTGTCGGTGTGAACAGTTCTCCCGCCAAATCCAGTATCACTGCCACAACGCGGCAATAAATGCTGGGGGCAAATCCCTTGTGGTCAAACAGAAATCCCGGTGTGCTGCAAATAAAACTCTCCTGCCAATTTTTACACATGCCAATGGATAGCGCATAACGCGCCGCTTTACGCAGCAATGTCTCATCTTTTGCCAAAATTCCGGCAAACGCTATTTTGATTGCCACATCCAAGTCGTTTTGATAGTCCCGTTCTCTCGGAAAACGCGTATCTGTGCCACAGTTGACAAAATCGCTCACCATTGGTTCCGGCTCCGGTTCTTTGTATGCCTCTCGCACCAATTCATCGGTATTCAGTTTTTCCCGCAATGTCTCCAACATTTTCTCGTCTGCCAGCAATCCCAGCAGCGGTCGAAACACAGGACGGTAAGATTCATCTTTCAGCCATGGAGACCAATCCTCTTGATTGCAGCGCAGACTTTCTGTATAAGCTTTTTCCCGCGCTTTGTGCTGCAGCAGCAAAAACTGAAAACTCCCACTATGTACACCGCTGCCGCTGCAAGTCAGACAGATTCTAACACTGTTCAACTGCGCTGCGCCCTCCAGTGCCAGCGAATATTCCCCTTTCTTCCCGTTTTCCGGTGCGCGATAGGTTCCCTGCCGCATCCCCTGCTCCGTTTTTACTTCAAGATGAAGTGTCGTTTCAGGCGGCAGCAGTGCGGAAAACACCAAAGTATCATATGCCGCACAATCCACCTCAAACGTTTTGCACATATCAATCACAGGAATATCCGGGCGGGCATTCGCCCACCCAAATATCGTTCCATTCCAATTATCGGAAAGATATGCGCCTGTTCCGTTGTCTATTTCTATCCGCCGGATGTGCGTTTTTTCATAGTGATTTTCCGGTAACTCTTCCCACCATGGCGCCGTATCTTCCGTTGGTTTTGCATCTGTCACCCGCCACGCCCGCAGCGGATCCATGTTGCGATCCCAAAACGGTTCCAATACTGCTTCCGCACTGTTGATTGCGATTGGTTTCATAAGTTTCTCCACTCCATGCTTTTTTATTGTTCCATTTTAATTTCTGAGAACTGCGCCGTATTATATTCGTTCGCCACACCGCTTTGCAGTCCTACGCCTGCATAAACGGTATCGCTCATGTCACAGGTGACTTCTCCGATTTTCGTCCATTCTCCACCGGCATTTTTATAGTAACCTGTAAATTTGTTGCCGTCTTTTTCCAGTTTCACTTCTACCGGCTGCGCTGGCGCGCCGCCCTTCTGATAGCCCGTTCCGACAAATTCTTTTGTCCGATAGGTCATAATCACATCACCATTGAGACGATAGCGTACAAACACATTGTCACTACCCGCTGTATTGCCCGCGCGTATCATTACACCGCCGGCAGCATGAATCGCTTTTGCGCCTGTTCTGGTGTAGGACGGCGGAGACGTCAGCTCGTGAAGCTTCGCACTGACCGTCAGCTTTCCGCTGCCGTTTACTTGTTTTAACAAGGCGCTGCACGCGTCTTCTGCATTCCATGCGTCATTGCCGCTGGTTGACATATGCACTCTGCCACCGTCTTCATAGGCGAATCCTGCCGTTGCATTGCCGCCTGTGGGTGAGAAATTGAACAGTTCAAAACCTACCGGTAGACTCAAATTCTGCGGCAATACTGCCACATTCACGTTGGTGACAGCCACTTTACCGTCCTTTTCCACTTTTACGTCAAAGCTGCCCATGCCTGCCTTCTTGCAGATTGGCGCTCCGTTTTCAATCGCAACCACGCCTTCCCCATCGCCTTCCAGCGTCACGGCCGCGCCTGTTTTATCCATTTCGTTTCCTTTGGTATCGATAAGCTGGAATTGGTATCCCACTGCTTCTCCTGCATTGTAAACCGCTTTGGATACCTGTACATTCACATTTTTCAGCAGCGTCGGTTTCACTTCGATGTTTATACTGCCGGAAAGCCCCGGGTAGTCTGTGCTGACTGCCGTCAGTGTCACCATGCCGGTTCCGTCGAATGTCACGATACCACTTTCTATTTGGGTCTGCGGTTGGTTCGCAGTCAGTGTGAAATTTTTCACCCATTTTTTCTTGCCAAGCGATGTCGTTGCCGTTACCTGCGGCTGTGCCTCGTCTCCCGCTTCCACCAAGCTGCTGATACCCAAAATATCCAAAGATACAATTTGGTCGTCCGCCACAATAATTTCCATTGATGTGGCAACAGATTTTCCATTTAATTGCGCTGTCACTGCAATGTTGCATTTTCCTCTGCCCATCGCCTTTACTATGCCTGCTGCATCTACTGTGGCTACCGCTGTATTGTCACTATGATATGTCACTGCGGCATTTTGTGCTAAATATCCATTTTCTGTCCGCACATCTGTCTTTAGTTTTGCTTGTGCTCCCAAGTCCAGCGCCATCCACGCTTTTTTGAAATAATCTCCCTCCCGATAGGTAAATGCCTGTTTAGGCAAATCCGCCGCGTCCGCAAATGCAAAGTCTGCCGGCAGTCCAATATCGCTTTGATTGATGTCAACAAACCCCTGTAAATAGGACGGCGACTCATATTTTAACCGATAATCATTTGTTTCCTTCGACACAAAACATGGGTCGGCAATAATGGAATTTCTGTCGGACGGCACCTCCCGCTGTTGCCACTGTGCCAATGTTTGCACCGGAACCTTTCCAGCCAGCAGATATTGTCCGCTTTCACTATAAAACGTATTATAATCCATACTGCCGTAAGTGTCGTTGTTCCAGCCGCCAAAATGATAGATAGTATCTTTAAATCCGCTGAAAATGTTGTGCCGTACACTAACCCTTTGACTCCGTCGGTCTGTTGCATTCATATCATTGATGGAAATGACGCCGGTCGTATAGTTTGCATCTGCAAAAATGTTGCCGCGTACCGTGGTATCCCGCGAACCATTGTTATGGAATGCAGCGCGCATCGGCCCACCTTCCACCAACTGGTTGTCATAAGACAAATTGGATTCCAAAAAGCTGCCGTTGGAATTTTCGTCAAAATAATAGGGGAACCAAAAAGAGTCGTTTGCACGTTCTGTAATCAACGGTAAAATATTATCATGGACTGCATTTTTACGCATTACATTTCCATGGTCAATGCCCCATGCTCCCAAAGCATTGGTGTCCTGTGAATCCTGAATACAGCGCGACGCATCATTATATGCCAGCGTATTATATTCGCTCGTTTTAAAATCACGCACATTTTCTTCTGTCACCTGAACGCCTTCAATGCTTTTTCCTGTCAGGTTCTGGTCAGGCTGTCCCAGCAAATGCATAGCGTTACGCGGTGAATCATTGATTTTGTTAAACGCGCCATAGCAAAATGCCGTGTTGGAGAACCGCACGCCTGCCGCATTGCCGTTCATTTCGCCGATATGGTGAATATGGCATGCTGTCACAGTATTGCCATAGTTGGTAACTGCGCTTGTATTGCCCGGTCCTTCCGCAAACACGCCATAGAAGCCTGTCTGGTAAATTAGGCTGTTATTCACACTGCAATTTCGAACGTTTCCTTTCATATATATGCCGACATTACCGCTGCCATAGATTTTGCAGCGCTCGACAGCGATATTTTGTGCGTTTGTCATGAGAATATTGTTTTTGTTCAAATCCGTGCTGCGAATCTCCAGACCCTCCAAACGGATATTCTGCGCCCGCTCTTTATCTGTTCCGCTGATGGTCAGCAAATCAAATTTCGGCGGCATGACAATGACCGCTTCTTCAATATTTTTCGATTTCGGCATGTAATACAAAGTAGCATTCGCTTTGTCCACATAATATTCCCCCGGAACATCTAAAAATTCCAGTGCGTTATAGGCAAAATAACGCGACCCTGTACCGATATCATATTGTGCATTCTTGTTCAGCTGTACCGCGCGGGTGGTATAATCAACAGATACCACCTGCGGACGTGTCATGGACCAGTTATAATGCCCGCTGGGTCCGCCCGGCCACAGGTATAATTTCAATTCTTCCGGATGTGCTACTACCGGCAAGTCTCCTTCGCGGAAAAAGAACCGTTGTTTGGGCGTTTCCTCCGACATCACCGCACGGTTATATCCTTCGTTGGGATAGCGCGCAATCGTGACGCGCTCTCCGTTTTCATAAAGCGTCTGCGGGTCGAATCCTTCCGGAATCTTCGTCATATAAATCCCGTTTTGATATGGTTTCCAGCCGCTCAAGCGAATTCCACCGTCAACCAGCGGCACTTCTCCTTCCGCGTTCCGATAGGTTACGGTATAGTTACCGCTGTGGGAATCCATTTGATTCATAACCCACGCTTTTTCCAGATAATAAGTGCCGCCGCCCATCCAAACTGTGATGTTCCCTGTTTTTCCTTCTTTGAGCAATGCACGCACCCGTTTCTGTGCTTCCTCTATTGTGGCAAACGGTTTTGTTTCGGTACCGTCGCCGCCTTCCGCCGCATTTGGCGAAACATAAATTGCCGCTTCCGGCAGCAGTGTTTCATCATAGAGCCGCTGTGCTTCTGCCAAAACTTCTGCAACCTCTTCTGCCGCCAAAATACCGTCCTGCCGCATGATGAGAATGATACCTGTCTTTGCATCATAATAGGTTCCGGCAAACAATGTTTTTTCAAGCGTATCCAGCGTTGCCATCATTCTGCCGTCCGTCAGTGTTGCCGGATGGTCTAACGTAACACGCTGTCCGCCAATTTCCGCTTCCGCTGCACCCGCTGTTACAGTGGAATCTGTACCCAACAGCGAAATAATTTGTGAATTTGTAACCGCATCTAATCCTGTATCGGCAAAAAACGCCTTCGCTGCTGTTTCCAGCGGTACCATAACCACACCGTTTTGCACGCTTGGCGCAGATGCCATTTCTTCACGGTAATTGTTGCGGTATATGGTCTTACTGCCCTCTTTCATCACCAAAATTTTTGCCAGTTCATCCGTTACACTTGCTTCTGTTTCCGCCGTTTCCGTAATTGCTTCCCCTTTATAGGCTTTCACATTATCCACCCAATAGGTTGGGTCGGCTTCATTTGCCCGGTAGAACCGTACTGATGAAATGGTTTTCGCGTCTGCACCATTATAGAATTTCGCATCAGTGACAACAGGTTCCCCATCGACCCACACAGAGAAAGTGTCCGTTTCCGTGCTGCATTGAATCACAATATGGAACCATGCCCCAAGAGTAATGGCATGTGCAGCGCGCACATTTGTACCGTCCTTAAAATGCGGAATGGATACGTTGGATTTAATCACAGACGCCAAAACACCTTGTGTCCCGCCGTTGATATAAATATCCGGTATTTTAATTTGCGTACATTCCTCGTCCACACGGATATCCGCTTCCAGCGTCATTGTGCCTTCCACTTCCCCTAAACTCTTGGAAAGGTTTTGGCGCGACGCTGAAGTGGTGATTTGCATACATTTGTCGTCCGGCGCTTCCTCATCTGGTCTCGGCACCTGTTTCACGCCTGCCGCAATACTCCACCCTTGCGGTACCTCGTTAAATGTTTCATCAAACAAAATATCCGCTTCACTCAGCATCCCGCTGCGGTTTACACCCGACGCTTTTCCGTTTTTAACGGAAACATTATCCAAATAGACACTGCTGCGCTGCTGCCTGCTGGCATATAGAATCCGCGTTACCTTTTGCGGCTGGAATGTGTTGACAATTTTTTTGTTGACTGCCAACGGCTCTCCGTCTATCCAAACGGAAAATGTCCCTTTTTCCATATCCATTTCCAGTGTTACGCGCGTCCATGCCCCTATTTTAACAGGGAGTGCTGCGCGCGTATTTTTGTCTCCGCCTGCATATAGGACGGAAATCATTCCTTGTGAAAGCTGCACGCTGACTGCTGCCGCTTCCCTGCCCTGTGCATCCAGCGCCCGCACCTCCGGCAGAACCGCTCCTGCTTCATTTGATTCCACTAAAATTTCCGCTTCTACATGCGCCAGCGATGTGATACCCACAGCACGCCAAACGCCCTCTCCCTCGCGTCCAGTCAGACGGACGCATCTTTCTGAAGATTTTGAAGCCGGTTTCTCACAGCGCGCCGCACCGCTTCCCACCGTCCAGGAGGATGCATCCGTATCAAACCCTTCCGCTCCCTGCGCCGCTGCCGGCAGTCCTGCTGCCAGCATAATAACTGCAATGAAAAGCGCTAAATACCGTTTTTTCATTTTCTCATCCCTCCTGCCGTTTTATTACAATCAGTTCTTTGGTTTCTCCATATTCAAAAATACCGATAACTTGCGTACATTCTGTACCGGAGGATGCATAATCCCGCATTTCGCCAATGCTGATTTGGGAAATTTTTTCTCCCTGTGTTGTCATATCAAATTGCGTAATTGGCACAGTATCTGTTATACGGAACAAATTCGTCATGGATGCTTCCGGTGTGGCAGGTGTATTCCCACTATAGAGCGAAATAATGTCGTCCTCTATTTTCAGTACCGCTGCCTTAAACACCCACGGTATTGATGCAAAGGAGGAACCAACCGTCGCCAGCATTTTGTCCTGTTCAATATCATATAGAATCTGCGGTTCTTTTACTACACTGCCGCCGGCGCTTGCCTTACAGCGAATGACATCGCCCGGCTTCACTTCTGCAAACAATCCTTGCCGGCTGGAGGTATAGACCACTTCTTTACCGCGGGAGCGTCCATAGAGCTTATCTACTGGTTCTCCTTCTTCATTCACACTGTTGACTACCTTTCCGACCAACGTAATCGGCGTAGTATAGCGGGAGAAATTTCCGCCGTCTTCATACCAAACGACAAAATCACATGCCAGTTTGTTTTTATCCGTACGGTATCCCGCAACAGTATAATACTCTGCGTTGGTAAACGCGGAGGAATCTGATACTCTGTAGTTACTGTCGTCCGTCCCTTCCATTGTCGGTACTACAAAGACCACTGTAGACCCTTTCATAATCACTTTGCCGCCAAAATTCATGGGCGCCGCGCGGTAATAATACTCTTTTCCTGCCATAGCATCTGTATATAGCCCCGTACTCGTTTTGGAATCCGGCGCTACGGCAGTATATATTTTACTTACTTTGCCATCTTCCGTGACATTATACTGCATAACACCGCGGTATGTACCCAGTTTCTCCATCAATTCCGGTCCAGTACACTTACTATCATCCACCAAAACAGTTGATTTGGCGTCTACTATTTTTACTTTCCCATCCGTATCCAGTAATTTCATTTGCGCTATTTGACCTTCAATACCCGATTTCAGTCCTATTTCAATCAAATAGGCATAGCCGGAAGCGGCAGGTTTCACTTCTTTGGCATAAACCACGCGTTCCCACTGATCCAGATAAAATGTTACCTGACTGCCCGGCTTCGCATTGTCTGCACCCTGATAGTCTTTTGCAACACGATATGCTATGCCGCCAATCATCAAATAACGCTCTCCTCCGCTTTCATAGGTTTCTGTCACCGTTCCTTGAATATAGAATCTGGACACAACGCCATAAACATTTTTTCCATCCGGACTAACTGCTATAGAAATCACATCATCCTTTTTCAAATCCCCCAGTGCGACAGGAAGCCCAGATGTATTGACAAACCGATAATGGTTCCGGTTTAATTCAAATTTTTCCCCTGGCACGATAGCATTATATATCACTTCATCTTGTATATTTACGCCGGTTACAACCACATCACGGTAATCTAAGATTTTTACAACATCCCAAACAGTATCACCATCATTATCAATCAATTCAACACTACCATTTTTCGGTACCATATCTATATTCATACGTTCTGCTTTTTGCTGGTTATAAAGAATATCTGCCGCCGCAGGAATTTCCTGTTTTCTGGTCGTGCCGTTTTCATATATACGGTACGCCTTTCCGTCCCATTCCGCAATATCTTCTGTCAGGTACCAGTTTGACGTACCGCTGTTTTCTTCTGCATAAATCAACTGCGGTTCATCCTCTTCCTGACAACTGCGATAATAATACCGAATACGTTTCCCCAGAAAATCACGAAAATCTTCCTCGGTGTAGAAGCTCGTTCCATCAATGCATACAAATCCGTCGGACGTCACTTTCCAACCGCCCAATGCTGCATCCTGTGTTGCCTGCATAATACCGTCCGCTCTGTATATGTCGTGATATTCTGTTAAAATGGTCTTATTCTTATTGACACGAATTTGCATTGGTTCGCCATAGACTGCAATTTCCATCATATCCGCACGCAGCGTTCGGAATATTGCGTTCTCCAACTGTGCCGCGCTCACTTGGTCTCCGCTTAATCCGGCGGATAAAATTCCCGCTTCCGCTGCCGCCCGCAAATACCCCTGCGGGTAGCCGCCGTATTGTTTTGCCAGTGGTTCATAGCCTGCCGCACATGTCAGCATTTTAATTAATTCCTGTGCTGTGACAGCGCGGTCCGGTTCAAAAGTGCCGCCTCTGCCGCTGATAATTCCTCTGTCACACAATGCCGCAACTGCACCAAAAGCAGTATGCTCTGCCGGAACATCGGTATAATAAGGTTCTCCTGCAGCACTCTGCTCGATTTTCAGCATATCTGCAATTGTCTTTGCCGCTTCCCCGCGCGTCACTGCCGCCGGATTCGCTGTTTCAAGAGAAATACCAAGGCTGCGAAATAGTCCTCTATAGCGCGGCGCAAACCCCAATACCGTATTTTCTCCGTTTGCCGCACTGTTTGTCTCCGGCTTATTTGGCGGTATAAGCGTTGGTTTCTCCTGTGACTTTTCTGCTACGAAAAATCCGCCGATACGCGTCCAAGTCCCTGTTGCACCGTCTGATTTCCGCCCTGTTACCGTCAAGGTCAGCACATGTTCTCCTTCGGACAGGTCTGTTGTTAAAATATTATAAGTCCCGCGCGCCGCTGATTTTAATGCTGTTGCATCGCAGCCGCTGATTTCCTGCGGTGTGCCGCCGTCCACTTTCCACTGCACAATTCCTGCATCAATAGATTTTAACCAATATAATCCAATGGTACGTCCGCGAAACGGCACGGAAATCTGTGCGCCTGCCGTCTGACTGGCCAGCATATGCGGATAACGCCCGCCCATGTTATTCTCACTTTTTTCAAATCCTTGATATGCCGTTTCCCATGCGTCCTGAATATCTGCTTTATCATAACAGGCGGCAAACAGTTTTGCCGGAAGCGTCACATTCTGAGGTGCACTTGGCGCGGCTGCGGAAAGTGCTTCTTTTAAAAACGTCTGAATAGACTGGCTGTATACGTCATAACCTGCATCAGTCGGGTGTGTGCCGTCTGTCAATGCCGTTTCCCATGTTAACTCTCCCGCCTCAATTTTTTGATATAAATCCAGTCCGCAATTAACGGAAGGGATTCCATAATGCTGTGCCACTTGTTCGTGCCACAATACCGTTTTCATGGTACCGCCCTTGACATAACTATCCTCTGCGCCCGCTTTATGCATGGTGTAGACAAACACAATATCCGCTGCCGGATTTTGGGCGTAAATCTGCCGCACAACACCTTCCATTGCATTTTTAACTTCCGCTTCTTTTTGATTCCAATCATTGACTGCAGCTTCTACAAACACCAAGTCCGGTTTTTGGGACAGCAAATCATTTTTTGCCCGAAATGTATGTGGAATGGAGCCGAATCCGCCGATACTGGCGTTAATTTCTTCTATTTTGCTGTCAGGATAGGTATCTTTTAACCATTTTGTTGTTTTCGCGCGCCAACAGTTGTCTTGACTTGTTGCACCAGTACCTGCTGTAATGGATCCTCCAAGATATCCCACGCGGAGAGATTTTTTTGCAGTCAACTGATATACCGTATTTCCCATACTTCGTGCCTCTATAGCCGCTACCGGAGCGATACTGCCTAACAACAGAATTGCCCCTAATACCAGTGGGAGAAATCCTCTGCCTTGTTTATTCCAAAACATATCTCGTCACCTCTTCTTTTTGCCTTACGGCGTTGTTTTCCGATTTATTTTCCCGCTGCCCGCAGCAGCCCGCAAATAATTTTTGCCGCTTCTGCACGTGTTGCAATCCCTTGCGGCTGGAAACGGTTATCCCCCGTGCCTTGAATGACGTCGGCTGCAGTCAGCATACCAACTGCTTCACCGGCATAAGATGCAATTTCTTCTTTGTCTGCAAAAGATACGGTTCCCTTTTGCAGCGTTACACCGGCTGCCTGCACGGTACGCGCTGCCATTACCGCCATATCCTGCCGCGAAATGTTTTGTCCAATACCAAACCGACTGTTTGAAATTCCTTGTACAATACCGTTTTCTACTGCGGCGGCGACATATGCATAACACCAATGTTCTGCCGATACATCCTCAAATGCCGCGGCGGCTCCCATATCGGTGATTCCAAATGCTACAACCAGCATTTTCACAAATTCTTCCCGCGCTACTGCCGCGTTTGGTTCAAATTTCCCTTCCGTACGTCCTTGCAAAATTCCACGCTGTGCTAGCTCTGTAATTTCTTTTTCCGCCCACGGAACTGTGTCTAAATCAAGAAATACCGGCTGCTGACTAGGGACGGTATTTGACTCATTTTGATAAATGTCAATGTTCACGGCACTTGAAGTTCCTCCGCCCGGTCTTGCAGACGAACTACCGCCGCCACCGCCGCCAATTCCAGTACCGCCGGGTTTTGGTGTTGTTACCGTCTGTATTGCACTTTCAAACGCGGATTTGATGTTGCCCACGCTGGAAATATCTTTTTTCATCATTTCTTTATATACTAGTTCTTTTTTCTCACTTAATCCGCTATATACAGCAGTATCAATCTCATAGACTGGCGCAAATAACAGCAGCGCCGCGTCTGCTTGAGAAAATCCCTTGTTTGTCATCATCGCGCTGACTGCTGCCGCACGCAGCAGTTCAAGCTGGGCTGATTTAAAATCAACAGCCTTTGCCTTTTGCTTCAGCAACTGTTCTGCCGCTTGTGTTTTTCCGCCGCGTTCGCCGAATGCCCGGTCATTCCAATAAGCTAAAAATTCAGGTTTCAAACCGTGGAACCATTCCTCTTCATAACTTTGCAGCAACGCTTCCAAATCTGCTGCTTTTTCCATATAACCTACCGCTGCCGCCAGCGTTTCCTGCCGGAAGGTGCGCCGAAGCTGTTCCACATCATGAAATGTTGTATCTGCCAAAGTCTGATATAACCGTTCCAAATTTCGTCCGGCTGCTACTAACGTATCATATGGCTCAAACTGCAATCCAAACAAACCTTTATCTGCCTCAATCTGCGCCGCCATCTTGTTTGCTGGCGTCTGGTTAAACGCTTCCAGCCGCGACTTCATTTGGGTATCGGAAACCAAATACAATGGTCGTGTTTCCCGTAGGTCTTTCCCTGCTGAAACGATAATTTCATATTCTCCGTAATCCGGTTTTTTCACAGTAAATTGATACCGTCCCTGTTCATCTGCTACTACTGTTTTTACGTAGATACTATAGTCTGTAAGCGTTCCCTCATTTGCCAGTGCCTGCAACAAATCTGCGCCCGGTTTTAGAATATTTACCGCTACCGCACGTCCCGCACCGCCTTCTATCATGCCGCTGATGATTAATGTGTCGGACTGTTCCTCTACATTTCCAATCACTGCCGCGCAAACCGCCTGCTGCATCACTACAATACAGCACATGGTACAAACCAAGGCTTTCCAAATTCGTTTTGCTTTCATCCGGCTCACTTCCTTCCCTTTTTTTCCAGCTTTTTATGCACATATGTCTTCAGCATCCCGCTGCGTTCCAAAACAGTTTTCTTCTGATATCCATTGAGTGTCAGCTGCCGCGAAAATGTTTCATTATCCACCAAATCCAACACGGCATTCATTGCTTTTGTGTCTCCCCGTGCAGCGCTTTGTGTCAATGCTGTCAGCGCATAACAAAACAGACTGTAATCTTCTCTTTCCGGCAGATAGGATAACAACCAATCTGTATCTTCTCCCCTGTTTTTCTTTCCTATCAAATAAACTGCCCACTCATCTGCCTGTTGTTTCAGCTGTTCCGGAGGCAGCGTTTCTTCGGTACGCCACTGCATAGGCGTTACGTTTTCCTGCAATAAGCCGCGCTGCACCATCTCCTGCCGAACACTTTCATAACAATCCTCCGGATAGCAGTCCTGCCGCAGCGCCAAACACGCTGCTACCGCTGCCGCTTCCCCGCTGCGCATGACATTCTTTTTCAGCCGTACCGGCGGCAATGCGTCATGTGATATATCCATGCCGATTCCTGCCAGCAGCAGCCCTTTTATTCCCTTTGCCACAAACGCCCCATAAGGCACCTGCGCAGTCAGCACTTTATCGCGCAATCCGCGCAGCAAAAAATCGTTCACCAATTCCGACTCAAAAGCCGCATCATATAAATGTGTATCATAAGGTCCTGACATGGTGAAAACCGGCTGTGGTACGTCTTCTTCCCCAAACAGCATTTCACCTGTCATTTGCGTTTGTCCCATGCCGTGCAGTCCTTCCCGTTTTCCTATCACTGCGCCGCACAGCAGCATTCTATTCTGACTGTTTCTGCTATAAGCACCCTGCGCATCGCTTTCTGCAAATGCACACGTTACAGCTGCCGAAACCTGCATCATATCGCTGTTATTGATAAATCCGTTGTCCCGATACACATGTTCCAATTCATTTGCCTCGTTCATCACCAGACAGACTGCCGAAAATGCCTGTGCCTGTCCGTCGCTCTCCCGCCCCATATAAACCGGCAATCCCGCCAGACGGCATATATTAGCTTCCGCCGTTGCATCAATGACCATTTTACAAGCAACATCCTGCATTCTGCCATTTTCCAGTATACGCAGCCCTTGGATAGCGTCCTCCTTTGTCCATACGCCGCACGCCATACTTTCATACCAAATTGTTCCGCCCGCGTCTGCATAAGCGGCTTCATAAACCAACTTTTTAGCTTCCGCATGAATGCCTTCGCACCAGCCTTTTTTTTGGCTGCATATGCGGTCCGACAACTGAACGATTTCCTCATCCAACGCGCTGCATTGACCTTTCAAATGGTCGCCGTGGTAATATCCCATCACAATACCGGTACCCATACCGCCCGGAAATGTCCCCATTTCAACGCAAAGTACACACGCACCCATCCGCGCCGCCGTAATACCCGCAATGATACCCGCGGTTCCCGCGCCGCAAACGATAATATCATAGGTTTGTGTAAATACCGCTTCGCACACCGTTTCCTGCTGTACACCATCCACTCGTTCCAACAGCTTCATTTGGCACCTCCCGCTATCCGCAGCCCTGCTGCATATCCTTGCTCATAGCTTTCTATCAGGTTTTCACAGTTGCAAGACGGCAACGCCGTCTCCGTTTCCGGCTGCACACGCTGGTCAAACGCTAATCCCATTAATATTAGCTTGGTCTCCCGCAGCTCCTTCTGTTCCAACAACTCTCTCAACCGCTGCCGCGCCTGCTGCATATTCTCTTCCTGTTCCAATGGAATACGCAGTACACTCTGACCCTCCCAATATGCTGGAAGAATCGAAAATGTCCCATAATCTCCTGCCTCCGGCGCATGTTCTACCAGACAATGAAATGCTTTTTGTAAAACGGTTCCCTGCGCTCTGGTATCCAGCACCTGTTTGCACAAAATATTTCTGGTACCGTCCCAATTCTGCACTGTCACCATAAATCCTTCTCTTTGCGGAACAATTTCTTTTACAAATGTTTGGTACAATATTTCCCATTTTTTCTCCTGCGCCCGCCGGTATATCGCCAGTGCCGCTTCTCCCAAGCTGACAATATTTCCACGGACAGGAAGCGTCTCTAAAAACGCTTTTCCTGCTTCCGTATGCCAGCTTACCGGCGCAAACCGAAATGCCGGAGAATAATCCTCCAGATAGACGGAGCTGCTAATGATAAGGTTTCTGCTGCTGTTTGCACTGCAGAATCCCACTGCTGTATAGGTACCGCCCAGCACCACTGTGTCAAACATTGTACCATCCTCCCTACTGTTCAAGCACTGCCGGAACACATACCGGCTGCATATCATCCATATTATTCCAAATCATGGCAAGCGCCCGCGTCGCACCCTGCGGCACGCGCAATGCTTCTGTTTCCCCTGCGCCGTTCAAACTCAAGTCCCGGCTGACTATACCAGCCATTTCATTTCCGCAATATACTGCCAGTACCAGTACACCGCTGCTACGCTGTGACTGCACCGTTATGGTTTTGCCTGCTTCCAGACTTGGTGGTCGTCCATTTTCATCCGTCTTAAATTCTGCTTCTTCGGTTTCTGCCACCGTCACATGATACACTGTGTCATACTGTTTTCCATTTATCATAACGGAAATTTTTATTTGTGCGCTGCCAGCCTGTTTCGCATGAAATATGCCGTCTTCCACAGAAACTGTCTCCGGCGCGCTGCTTTGTGCCTGCTTTACAGCTGCTGTATGTAAAAATCCGCCTGTATCCCGCCAACTAATTTTCAGCGCTGCAATTTCACCTTTATACATACTGCGTCCTGGTCCGTCTGCCGTTTCTCCCGTCCGTACAAACAGCTGCCGCAGCGGCGCTCCTGTCTGCACATAGGGATACGTTTCCAACAGTCCGATGTCTCTGCGGTTCCAAAGTTCTATACCCATTTCCTCCAGCACTGTATTCCCCTGCACTGTCAGTCGGCAACTGTCCGCTTCCTCCATAAAATCAATCTGTGCCCAGCGGCTATGCGTATCAAATCCTAGCGACTGCCAGCTTTGCCAGTCAGTGATTGGCGGATCTATGCTGTTGATTTCCGGCTGTCCTTGTTCCTCCCAAAACAAATTTTCATCTGCCTGCGCAATTTTATCTACCGTCCATCTATCCTGAAATGTGTATAAACATCCGCCGCTTTGGAGCGCCGCATTTTTCCTGAAAACCAGTTGTCCGCAGCCATAGGCGCCATTTGAAGAATCATAAGTATCGTTATAAAAGAATATGCTTTTGCTGTCATTGTCCACAAACAAATTATGCTGCACCGTGATACCTGTTCCTCGCGGATAAATCAATCCTCTTACCACCGCACCGCCCACTGCACGCATTTCCGAAATAATATTATCCTCCACCAATACGCCGTCGGAATCCTCGTCCATATAGATGCCAAACACAAAGGTATTCTGCGGCAAAACAGTAATGGGGTCCACCGTGCAATCGTGAATCCAATTTCCACGAATGATGTTGCCTGTATTCACACCCCATGTGGCAATCGCACCGCAATCCTGCGAATCCTGTACTACATCTGATATATCATTTGCTTCCACAACATTATCCTTGGTCTTTTGAAACGACCGAAAATTCTCTTCCGTTACCAATATACCGCCATAAGTATTGCCAATGATACGGTTGCGCGGCATGCCTTTCAAATGGATTCCATAGCGCGGAGAACCACTCACACGGTTATGCCGTATGACATTTTCCGCACTGTCGTAGATACGGATACCGCCTGCGTTTCCGTCACACCAGCCTACCCGCTCCACCAGATTGTTTTCAATGCGGTTGCCATAGGAAACCTTTTCCGCTATATTTGATTTGCCCATCACCGCAATACCATCGCTTCCGGTTTGTGAGACTTTATTCCCAGTCACAATATTTTCATGTGATGCGCCTTCTATCGTAATGCCACGGTATCCTATATTTTCCACCTGACAAGCCGTCACAGCACAATTTGAAGCATTCAGCAGCCGGATACCGCGTCCCGGTGTATCCACGCCGGAAACTGCAATTCCTTCGATTATCACATTTTGTATAGGCGCTTCCTCCGTTCCCTCCAGCCGAAATCCATCCGCCTTTAAAGGAACGCTCACACCCTCTGTAAGCGCTGTGGTATCATAGGGATAATAATATAAATTTCCCGCCGCAGTATCCGCATAAAATTCGCCGGGCGCATCTAAAAATTCCGGCGCCCCTTGCAAATAATACCGCGACCCTGCACCGATTTCATATGCCGCTTTGCGTACCAGTGTTACATGTCCCGAAGCCGCATCAAAATTCTCTATGGCAATTAATTGCGTAGACCAATTATAATGTCCGTTTTTTCCGCCGGGCCAGAGAAACACTTCCAAACCGCTTATATTTTCCGGCTGCGCAAACTGTCCCGGCTCTGTATAAAACGCTTGATTTGGCTGTGCGCTGTCCGCCGCCGCACTATGCACATAACAGTTCTTCCCATTCTGACGGTTGGGACTGCGCGCCGGAACTGCCAATTTCCCATTTTCATAGAGGGACTCCGGTTTTTCTCCCTGCTGCAGCGGTGCACGCCAAATATTGTTCCCTACGTTCTCCCAGCCTGTGACTGTGCGGGCAAAGGTAACTTGTACATTTTCCCCCTCCGCCGCGCGTATGCGAAGTTGATGGCCGTTTTTTCCGCTCTGTTGTGCACGAATTACACAAGATTGCTGCATTGTATAAGCCCCGCCGCGAAATATTATCTCCACATCGGTGTTTTCCAGCAATGACTGTGCCGCCTGAAGCGCTTTATCAAAACCTGCAAACGGCGCGGCTTCCGTACCAAAACCGTTTTCATCACTGCCCCCCGGCGCTATGAAAATGGTTTTGGTCGCATTGCCGCTGTCCCGACAGGAAACAACCGCTCTGTGCTGCGCTCCCTGCGCCGTCAGCACCAACGGATAATCCCCCTGCTGCAAAGCCGCTGTCACTTGAAAGGTTCCGTCCGCTGCTGCCTGTACGGTTCGCATATAAGCACAAGACTTTTTTAAATCGGTTTCGTCCAGCGCACTGTATTCCGGCTGCAATATCACAACACTGACCGCCGCGCCACCGGAAGAAATGCGCCCTTCTATTTGAACGCCGCCGTTTTTTTCCGTCCAATTCACCTGTTCAAAGGAAACTGCTGCGGCAGCAGGAAATGCTGCCAGCAGTACCGCCAGAACCACCAAAACTGCCGCTGCACGTTTCATAAAACGCCTCCTTTATCTACTCGTCAATATCCTTGGGCAACGACAATGGTATCATGGGAATCAATTCGTCCCAGACACACGCATTGTAAGTCAGCCCATCTTCCACTGTAATCGGTTCCATTTCAACCACGCTTTTTGTTTGCCCAAGCGGAACCGTCGCCCGTTTATAATTTGCTTTTACCATTTCATTTCCTTTATACGCTGTAACGACAAGTACAAAGGTTGTATTATTTCCAAATGCACCGTTATTGTAAATCTCCGCTACCACTTTCATTTTCCCGCCGTCAAGCTGACTGACAGCGGTAATTTCCTGTCCCGACATATCTGTAAAATAAATTTCTGCCGGAGCCGCTGTACGGAGATGGTACACTGCTGTACTGAACCCATCCGCCGCTGTTACTACCAAAGTATCTCCCTGCACAAGCGCTCCCTCTGTGCGCTGCACATTGTTCTGCGGCGTTTGCGCATCATAAACGCTGTAGATAGCCGCGGTTGCCCCAGCCGGAATCCGAATATTGTTTCGGAAAGTATCCACCGTTGTACCCTTCAAAATTCCGCTGATTGCAGTATCCTGCACACGGTATATTTCGGATGAAGCTGCACACTCGCCGGAAACCGTTTTAATTTTGATGTTGTCAACATAATATGGCGATGGCGCTGCCGCTGTATAATCTGCACGTTTTCCATTATAAAAACGAATTGCAGTGAGTATATTGCTGTCCTTTTTGGCTCCCTGAAATTCTGCAGTTCCCACCAATGTACCATCCAACCAAACAGTTGCGCTGTTGCGTTTGGTGCTGGCAAGCACTTTCAACGTATGCCAAGTCCCCCAGTCGTCTGTGCCAAATGCCTGATTTTGCCGCCCAACGGATGTACCGTTTCCAGGATAATGTGTAATGACAAAACCAGTGGTGGTCGCAACGTTGCAAACCGCTAATGACTGCGCCGAAGGTTCCGTCTCATTTTTACGTTCCACTACCAACTCTACCAATTTGATTTGATTGGCATTGGCATCGTCAACACGCTGTTTCACCAAAAAATCCATGGTGATTTCCACGTCTTCCGCTTGTCTAAGCGCAAACGTTGCCTGATTGGCAGCGGAATTGTTGCTGCCGCCGGAATAGAGCGCATAATCGTTAGGATTGGGAACTGTTGTTAAACCAGGGTCTGTCTCCCCACCCAACGGACGCTGCATTGCATGATATGTATCTGCATTCATTTTCCAGCCCGCCGGCGGGATTTTCCGGTCATTAAAATCCAAATAGGTTAAAATATCTGTTGTTAAAATATGGTATACTTTCCCACCCGGTTCTACTGTCAATGTATCGGTATAGAAAACGGTTCCGGTTGTTTTTTCCTGTCCATCACTGCTGTGGAGTGTCCCGCTGCCGCCTTCGGTATAGGTAAGGTTGCCCAAAAATGCCGCAACCTCTGTTTCCGGCGCTACGCCGCGAATCATCATCTCTGTCTGATTGACGTCATACACACCAGATTGTACCTGCGACGGCACCTCCGGTCTAGCGTCTACCGTGATAGTATAAATCGTGTCGCCCGGTGTCACCACCAGTTTATCCCCTGTCACAACTGCGCCGCCCGTCTTGGCATTACCGTCGCTGTCTGTCAAACTGCCGCTGCCGTTTTCCGTGTACGTGATATTCCCTAGAAACGCCGTTATCCCTGTCCCGTACGGTACGCCCATAATAGTCTTTTCGCTCTGATTCACAGTATAAACAGAAGATTGTGCTATTGGTTTTGCATTCACCGTGATGGTATAAACCGTGTCGCCCGGCGCCGCCACCAGTTTATCCCCTGTCACGACCGTGCCGCTCGTTTTAGCGTTGCCGCTGCCGTCCGTCAGACTGCCGCTGCCATTTTCTGTGTACGTGATGTTTCCCAAAAATGCCGCCACCCCCGTCCCATATGGTACCCCTGTAATGGTATGACTACTTTGTACTACAATATAGACAGTAGACTGCGCCAATGCCACATTAACAGGGGGCTGCGGGTCAACTGTAATGATGTAAACCATACCGCCGGGTGTTACCGTCAGTTTATCCCCTGTCACAACAGCACCGCTTGTTTTTACGTTGCCACCACTGTCTGTCAGGCTGCCGCTGCCGTTTTCTGTATACGTGATATTTCCCAAAAATGCATTCACTGCTATATCAAACGGAACGCCGGTCACAGTTTTTGCTTCCTGGTCTACTGCATAAGTGGTAGACCGTGCCTGCGGCTGCGGATTTACTGTCATTGTATAGGTCACTCCACCCGGCGTCACCACCAGTTTATCCCCTGTCACAACTGCGCCGCCCGTCTTGGCATTACCATCGCTGTCTGTCAAACTGCCGCTGCCGTTTTCTGTATAGGTAATATTCGCGAGAAACGTATTTACCTCTGTTCCGTAAGGCACATTTTTTATACTTTTTTCTTCTTGATTTACTGTGTAAACAGTGGATTGCGCCTGTGCAATGACAGGCGTCCGCACAATTTGTACGGAATCAATCATAAAATTCACAGCAGCTGTGCTTTTCCCATAAAATTGAAGCTGCGTAATATCCTGAAATGTATCATTCCAAAGAGATACCGTATCTGTATCAAATATATTTTGACCGTTTATGCGAATACTGGCGCTGTTGTTTTCAACATCTACACAAATCACCGCCGTATGCCATGTCCGATAGGCAAGCGTCGGTCCCTTGTCATTCAGCGCTGTGCCTTTTGGTCCATAAATCGGTCGAAGATGGAAACCCTCCGCCGAACTGCTGCCGGTGCTTAAACCGACCGCATCTTTTGTTGTTCCGGAGGCAGTTCCCATTAGGGAAATCAGCCTTAAACCGCCTGCTGCCAGCGTTGAAGATTGTTCTTCTACCCGAAATTGATATTGCAGTGTAAACTTTCCGGTTAATTTTCCGGTATCCATTGTCACTTTCCCACCGCTAAGTGCTTTAGAAAGCAATACTCTGTCTGCGCCCGCATTTTCCGTGGCTTCCGTCACCGTATCATAATTTATTACCGTGCCGTCTGCCGGTCGCTCAATGAGTTTCCAGCCCGCGCCCACGGTTGTAGTGCTTTGCGGCGGACCATCAAACGGTTCAAAATATAGGCAGCTTTCTAGTTGCAGCCGATAAGAAGGACCATCCGGTTCCACCTTCAGCCAATCGCCGTTCTCCACTGCGCCGCTTGTCCGTTCCGTTGTTCCATCTGCTGAATATACCTTTGCTTCCGCCGCCCCCTCCGGCAGCGTTATATTACTTAGGAACGCCGCAACCTCTGTTGCATCAGGAATGTTAGAAATCACATGTTCTGATATGGTATAGACATCCGAGGTCACTCCGCCCACATTGGTTTTGTTGCGGTAAACTCTGATATTGTCTAATAAAAACGGCTGTAAATGCGCATTGTTTGCATTACTGCTGTCCACTTGCGTACCATTTGCATGTGTTGCCTGAATTTGCAGCAATGGCTTTTTATTTACGTTACCATAAAAATTTTGATTATCCACAATCGTAACATTGTCAACCATTGCCGTCACTTTTCCATTTTCCATGTCCAGTTCCGCTTTGAAATGGTACCATTTTCGATATTCCAACGCTTTTCCGTTAAGCGTAACGCCGCCGCCCGTAACGTTTTTACCAGTCTCACTGTCGGCATATAACGGTCGCAAATTGAACCCTGTATCCGTAAAGGTTCCCATTCCTAAGGTAAACACCGATGTTGTTCCGCTGAGAAAATCAAAAAATTTCACAGTTCCTGACGGCGACTTTTTTGTGGTATCATTAATATAGGCAGGTCTTCCTTCCATACGGAAATCGCCTTCAAAAATCACTATGCCGCCAATTGAGCCATCGACTGCACCCTCCACATCAGCCATTTTAAAAGATGCCTTGCGGTTGTCCTTTTTACCCGAAAGCAAAACACGGTCTTTTCCTGCGCCCTCTGCTACAGGCGTCTGGTCCACCGCTGTACCGTCCGCCGGTCTTTCCACATAGGTAAAATCGCCACCATCTTGCAGCACTGCCTGGGAGGTACTGTTAAAATCCTCCGTATACAGGTCGCTCCCACCGGCAAACACCGGCAGGAGACCTATCTGTGCTGCAAGCAGCGCCGCCGCCAATATTATCGACAATTTTTTCACATTTCACGCCTCCTTTGGAAGGCGGTACAAGCATTTGCCAGCACCGCCCACCTTTCCGTGTTACTGTTTTGTCTGCCATTCATCAATTTGCCGTTGAATCTCGGCAATTACTTTTTCACAGCCTGCTGTTTTTAGCTTCGCAAGCATTGCATCATAATGTTCGTCCGGATTTTCTGCACCCATCTTCACGAATTCATATTCTTTCACAACTGCTTCACATTGGGAAATTTCATTTTTCACCTGTTCCGGATTAAAATTAAATCCCCACAGCGGTGAAAGTTTTGCACTGTCATTTAGCGCTATTGTCTGTTCCCAGGTATCCGTTTCCTGTCCTTCTTTATAATAAGCGTTGAACTGGTTCCCAAACATCCACGCTTCCATTTTATAGTTAGAATCCGCTGTCAGCTGAATTTGATTTTCGCTCATTTTAGTATAATGTTTATTTTCTATCCCAAACACCAACATATTATAAAGGTCTTTATCCGTATTAAACAATTCCAGCACTTTTATTGCCTTTTCAGGATGTTTGCTGGTACGGCTGATTGCACTGAGTGTCCGCGCGGTTGCCGATGTCTGTGTATATGGGTCGCAGGTCGGAATACTGGTGATTTCTTTTTTATACTTTTGCAGATTTTCCACATCTCCGCCCGGTTTCATCGTTCCCCAGAAAAATGCATACCGCAGTCCCAACAAACTGGCAGTATCGCTTTTTGCACCAACAACATCTTTGCGGATATATCCTTTTTGATACCAATCATACATCAGTGCAATGTGTTCTTTAAATTCCGGCAGTTCAAACCAATTTTGCACCTTAACTGCTCCTTTGGATGCATCCTTTGGAATAACAGCAAAACTAGTAGGATAAATCTGTTCATAATTCATTTCCACCGCACTATATTGTGGCTGATATGGATAAAGGTCCGGTTCTGTTTCTTTGATTTCCTTCAAAAATGGTTCTAAGCTTCTCAAATCTGTAATCTTGCTGGTATCAAAGTGATGCTTTTGCACTAACTCGCTGCTTGATAACAGGCAATACTGTGTCGGCAAAATCTGATAGTTCGGCACGGCGTAAATTTGTCCATCTACCGTGGTCGAATTCCATACATAATCCGGCATGGCTGTTTTCAGTCCTGGCGCATTTTCCTCAATCAGCTTATCCAATGAAATAAACGCACCATTGGATACGTTTGATAAAAACGGAAGCGACCAGTTTGCTGTGAAACAAATGTCAAATTCTTCTCCTGAAGAAACCACCAGATTCATTTTCTCGGCATAGGAACTTTTGTCAATGTTTTTCAGGTTCAGCCGTACACCGATTTCCGGTTCCAGCCGCCGGTTCATTTCTGCAAGCACTTCCGGCATACCGCTTTGTGCGTCGCCGGGATAGTACCACAAAATTTCGTCCACCGTTTGTTCCGAAGCGTTTTGTCCGCCGCCGCAGCCACCCAAAAGTGAAAGCGTCAGCACCGCCGCTACTACTGTCCAGATTCTTTTTTTCATGTTTCTTTCCTCCATTTCTGTTTTCGCCATTATCCTTTTACTGCGCCAACTGTCAACCCCTTGGCAAAATATTTTTGAAAAAATGGAAATACACACAGCATCGGTCCTGCTGCCAGCACCGCCATTGCCATACGAGCACTTTCATTCGGTAATTTGGACGGGTCAATATCGAGCGCCAGTGTATCCATATTTTGTGTAATCAACTGAATGTCTTTCATCATTTTTTGCAGCAGATATTGAAGCGTCACTAAATTATCTTTGTTGATATAAAGAAGAGATGTCATCCAATCGTTCCAGCGTGTCAGCAGCCCCAACAGCGCCACTGTCGCAATCACAGGTCCTGAAATGGGAACAATGATTTGAAATAAAATTCTGTATTCTCCTGCACCATCTATTTTTGCCGATTCAATCAGTTCCTCCGGCTGCTTTTGGAAAAATGTTCTAAGCAGCACCACATGCCACGGACTCACCAAATGCGGCAGAATATATACCCAAAAAGAATTGTTCAAATGCAGATATTGCGTGATTAATATGTAGGTCGGCACTAAACCGCCGCTAAACAACATTGTGAAAAACAAATAAAATGTAACGCTGCGCCGTGCTACGAAATTTTTTCGTGCCAGCGGATAAGCCACTAAAATCATGACAATAACACTCAATGCCGTCCCCAAAAATGAGGATAAAATCGTAATAACATAAGAATTCAGCAGCTGTTTGGGATTACGTAAAATAAACTGGTATGCCGTTAGGTCAAAATGCTTTGGCATTAATTGATACCCATAGGTCATAACCTCCTGTTCCGATGTAAAAGAAATGGATATCACCAGCCACAATGGAATAATACAGCAGAGAGACAATGCAAGCAAGATGATATTAACCAAAATGCTTTCCCGCTCCCGCCGCAGTTTTTTCCGTTTTTTCAGCATACTCCCCACCTCCTCTTTCATTTTTGCTGCCTTGCATGACAGTCACTCCTTTCTCCCATTAAAAGAGCGCATTTTCCGGCTCGATTTTTTTAACAATTGTGTTAGTTATCAGCACAAGCACAAATCCGACCAATGACTGGAATAGTCCAACCGCCGAAGACATTCCCACATCGCCCATCTGCCGCAATGCGCGGAAAACATAGGTGTCAATTACGTCAGTTGTGGGATACAAGGCTCCGGAATCCATTGTCACCTGATAAAACAGTCCGAAATCCGCACGGAAAATTTTTCCGACTGCCAGAATACCTAAGATAGTAATTACCGGTACAAGCGCTGGCAGCGAAATATACCAAATTTGTTGCAAACGGTTTGCCCCATCAATTTCAGCCGCCTCATAGTATTCGCTGTTAATGCCCATCAACGCCGCATAATATACAACGCAATCCATACCAAAATGTTTCCAGATATTAACGACTATCAATATCCATGGCCACGGTTCCGGTTTTGTATACCACGAAACACCTTCCCTGCCGCATTTTTCTAAAATGCCATTGACAAATCCAAAGGACGGATTCAAAAATGCATACACAACATATGCTACAATGACCATAGACAAAAAGTGCGGAAAAATCATGGTTGTCTGGAAGAATTTTACCCGCCAGCGTCGTTTTACTTCATAAAGCAGCAATGCCACAATCACCGCTGCTAAAATGCCGAGAAAAATGAAAAAGAAATTTAAGTATAATGTGTTCCATGTAATTCGTGCAGCGTCATTAGACTTAAAGAAAAATTCAAAATTCTTTAATCCGACCCATTCACTGCCCAGAATCCCTTTGTCATACTTGTAATTTTTAAATGCTAGAATAATGCCGAACATCGGTAAATAGGAAAAGATAAATACCAGCAGAACCGCCGGTGCAGCCATGCTGAAATAGGATATATTATCCTGAATATGCCCGCGATTCCTGCTTTTCTTATTCTGCCGGCGTATCGCTGGCACTGCAATCCCAGGCTTCATAAAACCACCCCATCTTTTTTTAGTTGATAGTATTATTGTACCGTATCACCGCCATGACTGCAATCCCACTGTGTTATCATTTCATCCCTCAAATTTAACTCCCTGCTGAAATCCATTGCACATAGGTCTGCTTTGTGATACAATAGTCACAAAGTGACTATTGTATCATCGAAAGTGTCTCCGCCGCACCGACCATAAGAGTCAGCAACCGGCAGAGATGCACGAAACTGTATCATCTCTAAAAAAGCAAAATCTGTCCAAGCCGTTTTCACGATAGGAGGCAACTCACTATGTTACAGGAATTATTAAGTTCTATGCGGTATATTCACCACTACAAATTCAATAGTGTGTTTTTCAAATATTTCCGTACCATATTTGCTGTTACACTATCTGCATTTCTGGGATTAGTATTATTACTTTCTTTTTATTATACTTCTTCCTATCGCGATGAGTTAGTACAGCAAAACGAAATGTCCGTTATACGCGCAAAAAAATCTTTTGATACGCTGCTATCCACTATGGTAGGCGCCTCCAATTATCTTTCTGCTGACAGATCTATTTCCGGCTTTCTCCTGTCTCCGCCAGATGCCAAATCGCCTGCTGAACAAGCGCGGTTCTTAATTGATGTACAACGCTTACTGGGTGCATTTACATTGACGGACAATTCCATTCATTCTATCTATATCTATTCCCATTACAACCATCAGGTTCTATCCTCAGGAACACTGCTGGATTTAGAACGGTTTCAGGACCGTGAAGTGATAGAACATTATTTGTACAGCGGTGAAACCACCTCCCTCTTATTCCCTCGCCGCATTCCGCCTGCCGGTTCCGATATGGAACCTGTGAACGCAATCACCTATATCCATCCCATCAGTTCTCTGGGTGTTATTGTCATTAATTTTGATACCACACAGTTACCAGAAATGTTACAGTCCAAAAATGCCGCAGATGAGTCCAGTTTACTTTTTATAACGGACCAAAACCAAGTTATTTATGCCACAGATAAATCCTGGTTTATGCAGCCGCTGGAGACAGTAGACAACGGAAGTGTATGGTGCCAACTGGAAAAAGGGAATACTGAAGCATTTCATTTTTCCGGTCGCTCTACCATTCTATCCAGTGCTGAATCCGACTTGCTGCACATCACACTTATATCCCTTCTGACAGATACCAGTACCCGTTCCTATCAGTGGTTTTTTCCATTGACCATTATCGGCGCTCTACTTTTGAGTTTGGTATTAGCATGCACGATTTCTTTTTTGGTTGCTTCCAAGCTGTTTAAACCCATTGATTCCATTCTGCAT
This sequence comes from uncultured Clostridia bacterium, assembly GCA_946555455.1. Classification (GTDB taxonomy): domain Bacteria; phylum Bacillota; class Clostridia; order RUG12999; family RUG12999; genus JAAWTG01. The sequence goes on from CAMNSU010000016.1 coordinate 34,435, forward strand.
GCAATCGAAAATCCGGAACAACTTGCACAAAGTCCTGAAAACGCACATGCTTCTGCGGAACTGCAATTCATTTCCCAAAATATCTCCAAAAGCTTTCAAACGACCAAAGAAATGGAGAAAAAATTAGCACAGCGATTGCTGCTTTTGAAAAACGCCCAGTCGCTCGCCCTATATTCCCAAATTACACCGCATTTCTTGTTCAACACTTTGCAGACCATTAACCTTATTGCATTGGAATCATTCCACGGCGATAATCCTATTTCCGAAACCATCAGTTTGCTTGCTGATATGCTGCGCATCAGCT
>CAMNSU010000017.1 GCA_946555455.1 uncultured Clostridia bacterium
TCTATGACCATGGACGGAGATTTAACAACACGTTTTGCAACGGAAGGCGAACAATGGATTCAGTATGATTTAGAAGAAATGAAGGAAATGGACAGCATTTCGCTTGCCTTCTATCTGGGCGCCTCCAGACGCTACAATATGGGAATTCATCTCTCGGAGGACGGAGAAAACTACACGACCGTATTCGAGGGTAAAACCTCGGGTACCACAGAAAATCTGGAACGCTATACCTTCGACAGACAGCGGGCGCGTTATATCAAAATTACCCTAAACGGAAACAATGAAAATGAGTGGGGGAACTTGTCGGAAATTGCCTTTGAGTTCATTGAGGATTCTCTGGCACTGGCAGATGAGGCAGAATAGAGGAATGATTGCAGCAATGAAAGGAAAAAACTATATCACAGCAGAGATAAAAGCGCGGGCAAAAGAACTTGCGGAAACGGTATCCATTGGCGTTTATGCTTTGGGTGCTCCGAAGGAGGACAGAGAAATTTGGGAGACGGCGGCGCGCCATACCGGCGCGCCGGCGCTCTTTCAAAAAGCGGAAACTGTTTTGCAGGAAGATATCGCGGTCATTGACGATGCACTATACTATAGCGCAGAACGATTGGGACACAGTGGAAAAATAAATCGGGTGCAGTCTGCGCTGGTGCGGAATCTGGAGGACATGCTTTTGGCAGAATGCATGGAAAATAAGGGAAGATTTCTGCCTAAAATAGAGGCGTATATTGAGACGATATGTACCATGAAATCTTGGGTCAATGCAGGGCATGACAGGGCATTTGGCTATGCACAGTATCGGAACAGATGCGGCTTGGTTGATTTATATACAGCGGGAATCGTATGGGCGTTTATCGCTTGCGACAGCTGTCTGGGAGAGCAGCTTTCAGGAAATATCCGACAAATGATGCGGGACAGCGTGCAAATGCGGGCACTGGATATTTATGAAAGAAAGTTGCGGGGCGAAACAGACAAGCCGCTAACAGGAGAATTGGTGCCGCTCTACTGGCTGGACGTCTTTGGGAACTGGATTGCTGTATGTAGTGGCGCAATGACGGCGGGGATGTTATATTTTGGTGAAGAGGATAAAAAAGCCCTGTATATTGCCGTTTATGAACATTGTATGGCGCAGTATGCGAAAAGTCTGAAAAACGGATATTGTGCGGAGGGTTTGTCCTATTGGAATTATGGCTTTGCCCATTTTATTGCCGGTGCGGATGCGGTTGCCCGCGCAACCGGCGGCGCGGTGGATTTATATGTGCAGGGGGATTTGTGCCGCGCGGCGAAATTCGGACTTGATTTTGCCATGACAAAGGACGATTATCCTGCCATTGCGGATTGCATGTTCGGCGAACAGCCATCTTCTTTCAATTTGTGCTATTATCACATGCGTCGCGCAGAGCATACAGAACTGCCGGCAGATTTGCTGACAGGTTACCATGTGAATTTTGCGCTGTGCCTGTTGGCGTGGGAATCTAAATTAAGCGGCACAATGCAGGAGCGGACGGGCAGAGACCCGCTGCGCAGCATGTATGACGGATATGATGTTTTGGTGTGCCGCAATCAGGATATGACGCTTGGTGCATGTATCAAAGGCGGTACGAATCAGGAGCCGCATAACCACAACGATTTGGGCACTTTCGTGATTTCTGTGAAGGGAGAAAGCGTGATTGCTGATGTTGGTTATACGCGCTATACCAATACGACATTTGAAAAAGAACGGTATCGGGAAGCGGCGCTGAGTTCTTTTGGGCATAGTGTGCCTGTGGTGGGTGGTTGTTTGCAAGGACCGGCAGAATTCAAATGCGACGTTTTTGACGAGGTACCGCCGTTTTATGCCACTGTTTTAGAAAAGCATTTCACAGAGATGCAGGATGAACTGCTGCTTGACCTGACGCCTGCATATGCATGTCCTCATCTAAAGCAGCTTACCAGAACGTTCACATTTTGCAGGAAAGAAAAGAAAGTAGAAATTTTGGACTGCTATGCATTTGACAGCCCTGACACGGTGGAATCAGCATTTCTGACCTTTGGTTCAGTAGAGATAGAAGGGAATAAAATTGTTGTGAGAGGAAAAAATGCAGCAATAAAAGTATGCGTTCCGCCGTCTGTTATGATTAAAGTAACGCCGATTTCAGGAGTGGTGGTAAATGACCATCGGGACGCGGTATATCCGGTGCGGATTGGAATTCGCAAAAAAGAAAAGGAGTCAGAAGGACAGTTAAAACTGATTTTTCGTGCGGAATAATTTTCTCTTGGGGCGCGGTATGCCTTTGATGAGAGAACGGCATATCATAAAAGACAAGCGGCTGGATTTTATAAAATCCAGCCGTTCGTCTTGTTATCAGATATTTTAAATAGTGTCCGGCAGGAAAGAGCGCTTTATTCCGTAATGGTTTGTAATATTGCCTAAAAAAGAACCTGGTATATCGGCATTTATACCAAGAATCAATAAAAAACTTGACAAATTTTATGCGGGCTGCTATAATTAGGAACAAGAGATGGACTCAAATAGGATAGTGTAAAAAAACATAGGCAGACATGTTCAGAGCAGTGGGTGGTATCCAGCAAAATGATGTTGCAGAAGGAGAACCACTTATTTTTTTCACTACAATATAACTAAACGGTTAGTTTGTGATTTCTAAATAAATTTTTAGAAATCGTAGATTGTTTTTTTTAATAAGTGTGATAAAATGGTGTAGAAAAAGAGAATTAAAAATTGTAAAAAAGGATAGGAAGTGATGTTTTATGGAAGGAAATGCAATCAGGACAGAAGCCGGCAGTCAAACGCGCAGACGAGTGCGCAACAGTGCGGTTGCAAAAGCAAAAATTCTGAAAGCGGCGGAGGACGAATTTGCAAACAATGGTCTTTCCGGTGCAAGAATAGACACGATTGCACTCGCATCAGGGTATAACAAAAGCCTTATTTATCAATATTTTGGAAACAAAGAAAAGTTATATGAAGTGGTGATTTATAATACCTATTCTAAATTGTCGGAAGTGGAGCAAGTCATTATTTCAAAAGAGCTGGGGTATGAAGAAAGCGTTGCAATGATTGTGCAGTGCTATTTTGAATTTCTAAAGGACAATCCCAACTTTGTGAAATTGATTATGCACGAGAACTTGAATCAAGGGAAATATATTGCCGCAAGCGGTTCGCTGCGCGTCAAAGACCCCATGCTCCGAGCGCTGAAAAAAGTTGTAGAAGCGGGAAAAAGCGAGGGCGTGTTCAACGAGAGCGTTGATGAAACACAGGTCTTGATTTCCTTGATAACCGGTTCGTTTTCCTATTTTTCTAATATCTATACGTTGTCTCAGGTATTACATATTGATTTGTCAGAAGAAGAGAATAGAAAGAAGCGAATGAAGTTTGTAACGGAATCTATTTTAAACTATCTGCGTAATGGGTGAGGAAAAACCGTATTTACCTTTGTCAAGTGATGGTAATAAAACGGATATATACACGAAAGGAAAGGGATATGCTGGGAAAACAGGAGGATTTGTTCATGAAAACAACATCAGGATGAAATATGTGATATCATGAAGAAAACATGTTTTCCTAGGAAATAAAGAGACGAAAAAATTTTTTTGGCATAAATTAACTAAATAGTTAGTTTGTGAATGATGAGTAAATTAAGGGAAATATATGGAAAATTTTTGTTGAAAGTATAAAATTAGAACGGTACATTGGAGAGAGGGTCAAACCTGTAGTGAGGGGTGAAGTTATGCTGAAATTATTGGTTACAATACCAAATGGTTCTATTAAAGACAGCTTTGTTCCATATGAGGTGCGTGAACGTCTGGAAAAGCTGTTTGACGTGACCTATAACGAAGGAACAGAGCATTATTCCGAAACGGAATTAAAAACGCTGTTAATGGGAAAAGACGTTGTCCTCACAGGCTGGGGAACGCCAAAACTAACAGAACACGTGCTTGCAGGAAACGATACGTTGAAAATCATTGCCCATGTCGGCGGTTCAGTGGCAGCTATTGTAGATGACTATGTCTATGAAAAAGGGATTCGGGTGCTGAGCGGCAATGAAATATATGCGGAGTCAGTGGCGGAGGCTTGCATAGCCTATGCACTGACCGCGCTGCGGCGGATACCGGATTATCTTGCGGTCACAAGAGCCGGCGGCTGGCGGGCGGAAGATTCTTTGTGGGAGGGGTTGCTTGGTCAAACGGTCGGACTGGTCAGCTATGGAATGATTACCAAACATTTTGTGAGAATGCTGCAACCGTTTTCACCCAAGATAAAAGTCTATTCTTCCCATCTGGACGAAGCAGAGTTAAAGAAGAACCACATGGAAAAAGCGTCTCTTGCAGAAATTTTTGCAACCTGCAAAGTCATATCCATTCATTCCGCGCTGACGGAAAAAACCTATCACATGATTGATGAACCGCTGCTGCAAAGCATTCAGGACGGCGCAGTGCTGATAAACACGGCACGGGGCGGCGTGATTGACGAAGCGGCGCTTGTGAAAGAATTGAAAAAAGGCCGGTTTCGGGCAGTTTTGGATGTTTATGAACAGGAACCTTTGCCGCCGGAACATCCTTTGCGCAGTATGCAAAATGTATATCCCATTCCGCACATGGGCGGTCCAACCTATGACAGAAGAAAAGTGGTAACGCAGCGGCTTGCGGACGACATTTTGCGTATTCAAGGCGGAGAATCCCCCGAACTGGAAATCAGCCGAAGTTATGCTGTGCACATGACAAAATAAGAAAATCAGGGACAGAAAACGATAAATAAGCTGCAAGAGCGGAAAGGATAGGAAAAAAACAATGACAAAATGCAGAGAATTTTTTCACGGACTGCGGCGTGATTGGCAGTTGGTGCTGCTGGTACTGCCGGGCGTGATATTTTATTTGATTTACAGATATTTGCCAATGTATGGTTTGATTATTGCGTTTAAGGATTATGGTATTTATACAGGAATTCACGGAAGCCCATGGGCAGGGCTGAAATATTTTCAGGAATTTTTCTCCTCCGGAGACTTTTTTCTGCTCTTTAAAAACACCTTGCTAATAGGGGTCTACAGTTTGCTTTGGTCGTTTCCGTTTCCGATTATTTTAGCGATTTTGCTAAATGAAATGCGGCTGAAATCATTTAAAAAACTGGTGCAGACGGTCACGTTTCTCCCCTCGTTTTTATCAACAGTCGTTGTCTGTTCCATGGTGATTGATTTTCTTTCGCCCAGCACCGGCATCATCAACACCATCATAAAAGCCTGCGGCGGGGAACCGATTTATTTTATGACAAAACCGGAATGGTTCAGAACCATCTACATATCGTCCGGCATTTGGCAGCAAACAGGATATAACGCCGTGATTTATCTGGCGGCGCTGACCAGTCTTGACGCCAGTCTGCTGGAGGCGGCGGAAATAGACGGCTGCGGGAGACTGAAAAAAATCTGGTATATTGTGCTGCCAAGTTTAATGCCCATCATTACCATTATGTTTATTCTGAATTCAGGAAATATCTTTAAAGCGGCGCAGGATAAAATGCTGTTGTTATACAATCCGGCGACCTATTCCGTATCCGACATTTTCTCAACGTTTACCTATCGGAAAGGTATCGTGGAGAACAACTATAGTTATTCCACCGCGGTCGGATTCTTTGAAGCCATGGTTTCGTTGATTGTTGTCACAGTCACGAATTATGTGAGTAAGAAAATGAATGATACGAGTTTGTGGTAAGGAGATGAGAAGAATGAAACGAAAAATAACGGTTTTTGATTGTGTCAATTTTTTGATTTTGTCAGCGGTTCTTTTCATCACCATTTACCCGCTGTGGTATGTGCTGTGTATTTCGCTCAGTTCCACAGAGATGATTAACAGCGGAACCGTAACGCTATATCCGAAAGGATTTAATTTTGCCGCGTATAAACAGATTTTCGGGACGTCTAAAATCCTGCGTGCCTATTCCAATTCGGTGGTATATACTGCGATTGGTACGATGTGCTGTATGGCAATGACGATTGTGTTTGTCTATCCGCTTTCCCGAAAAAACTTTGTGCTGCGCAAACCCATTACCGTCCTGATTACCATCACATTATATTTTACCGGCGGATTGATTCCGACTTTTTTGGTGGTGCAGGGAACCGGACTGCTGGACTCCATGTGGAGCCTTATCATTCCAAACATCATATGGACGTTTGACGCCATTTTGCTGCGCAACTTTTTTGAAGGTGTTCCGGCAGAACTGCATGAGGCGGCAATTATAGACGGCGCGAATGAACTGAAAATTTTAATGAAGATATACATTCCGCTTTCCACATCAGCGCTTGCAACCATTGCTTTGTTCTATGCAATGGGGCAATGGAACAGCTATTTGCTGCCGTCCATCTATATCACATCTTATGAAAAATTACCGCTGCCGGTTATTTTGCGCGACATGTTGATGGAGGACACCAATTCCAATCCCAATTCCATTGCAAGCGGTCAAATCACGCCGGAAGCGCTGAAAAATGCAACAATGTTTGTCTCTATTTTACCGTTTTTGATATTTTATCCCTACTTACAGAAATATTTTGTAAAAGGACTGACCATGGGAGCAGTCAAAGGCTAATATTACGGTGGTACGCAGGCAGTGATAGCCTTGCGAAAAAATAAATGATATCGGAAAGAAAGATTAAAGGAGGAATTTTTGTGAAAAAGTTTTGGGTTGTAACATTGGCGGTAGCAATTTTTGCTTCCATACTGACAGGCTGCGGACAGAAACCGGCGGGAGAACAAATAAGCGATATTGACGTTGCGGCGCTCGGTGATTTGGGCGGTTTGGAAATGCCGCTGGACAACAAAAACACTAAAATTACCTGGATAGTTGCTTCCGGTGTGGAAGGATTGAACGACAAATATGCTATGCAGGCACTGCGCAGCATCACAGGCGTGAACGTGCAGCTCGAAGTATATCCGTTGTCCACAGTGAACGACAAAGTGAAGGTTTTGTTTGCATCCAAAAACCTGCCGGATATTATCGGTTCAGGCATTGCAACCATGACGGAAATCAACGACTATGGCGTGCAGGGAGCGTTGGCATCTGTAAATGACAATTTAGACGTTATGCCAAACTTCAAGAAAATTTTCAAGGATAATCCGGAAAACGATTGGGTATTCAAATCCTATCAGGCAGGGGACGGCAAATTATATGCAATGCATGGCTATGACATAAACCGCGACGTCAACCATGGCGTGCTCTACCGGAAAGACATTTTTGACAAACATGGAATCGAAATGTGGAACAGCCCCGAGGAGTTTTATCAGGCGCTGAAAAAGCTGAAAGAAATTTATCCGGATTCCCACCCGTTTACGTCCAAAAACGGCGACGGTATCTTTGACAAACTTGCAACAAGCTGGGGCATTGATGTTTCCAAGGCGGCTTACTATAACGAGGACGAAAAAATTTGGAAAAGCAGCATCACCAGTCCGGAATATAAAGATGAACTGGACTATCTCAAAAAACTCTATGACGAAGGTTTGATTGACTCTGAATTTTTAACGCTCACACAAGCGCAGTGGACGACCAGAATGACACAGGAAAACGTCAGCTTTGTCACATGGGACTGGATTGGCAGACTGGATATGTTCAAAGCGCAGACGGCGGAAAGCGTTCCGACCTATGATTTGCGCTACGGCAATCCCATTGGGCCGAAACAGACTGTTGCAACACTGCCGAAAGTGTTCTTCCCCATCACCGTTTCAAATGGCAAAAACACCAAACTCGCCTGCAAACTGGTAGATTTCTTCTATTCTGACGCAGGGCGTGCGTTTGTTTCCATGGGCGTCCCGGGAGAAACTTATAACATCAACGACAAAGGCATTGCAGACTATGTGGGTTATGAGAGCGGACAAAAAATTGAAATCACGGAACTCGAAGAAAAATATGGTCTGTATATTGAAGGCATGTACAGAGGATTTGACCGCCGCTCCAGCTATTTCCAGTTCTCCGAACGGGAGCAGGAGGCACAGGACTATTTTACACAGGAAGGCAGAATGGAACCGGAAGACCCGATTCCACTGTTTACAGAAGAAGAACAAAATGAAATCACGAAATATCAGACCAATTTAATGACTGCCTGCAAGGAATTTTCAACAAACTACATTCTTTCCGGTAAGACCGGCGACGCGGCTTGGAGCGAATGGGTAGCGAAAGCGGACGGACTTGGCTGCGGCAAAATTGTAGAAATCTATAATGCGGCGCAGAAGCGGTATGACGCGCAGTAAGTAAAAGGCAGTTTTAACAGAAACAGTGACGAAAAAGAAAGGAAACGGTGAGTGATGATGAAAAAACGAATCGCCCTCTTGTGTACAGTATTCGTTCTTCTTGCCGCGATAACACCGGCGGCGTTTGCCGCGGACAATTTCTCCATGGACGACATTCGTTTTGGCAGTGAACAAAAATTTGACCCCATTTTATATAGTACCAATGTTGTGCGCTGTGCGACTACCGTTCAGGACGGACATCCAATTGCGCTGTCCGTAGTTGGAGGTTCGCCTTGCAGCGTACTTAGCGTGGTGGATTTAGTGACGGGAAAACGGATTGCGGAATTTGACCTGAAAGGGCAAACCGCAACCTCATGGCAGATGGAAACGGACAGCAAAGGGAATGTGTGGATAGGCACCTATTATAAATGCCATGTCTATAAATATTCGCCCCAGACCAAAACACTGACCGATTTGGGAAGTCCGTTTGGTGAAAGTGCGGTAATCGCCATGACGATTGACGATAACGATAATGTGTGGATAGGCACTTTTACCAATGCAAAGATTATTAAAATTGACGGTGAAACGGGCGCGATGACGGACTATGGCAATGTGAAATCGGGCGAACAGTATGTTTATAATCTTGCAGCGTATAAAAATAAATTATATTATGCCTGTTCCAATGATACACAGCTTTATGAGTTTGACCCTGCTACGCGGCAGTCGACGCTCATTCCGTTTCCGGAAAATGGTATTACAACCAACAACAAAACGTCGCTCTATATCAGAGATAAATATGCAATCTGTGTCGGAGACGGCGGAGATATTCAGTGCTATGATTTGGAAAACAAAACATGGACGGAAAAGATAAAAGCAAAGTGGTACGGGAATGTGACGTCGCCGCTGATGGACGGTAAAGTCTATTTTGCCAATGGAAAATGTATTGCGGCGTTGCAGCTCAGCGACATGACCATCACGGAACTGACCGGCTTAAGCTGGGGATCTTACCTGCGGGGAACGGCAACGGCTTATGGACTGATTGAACTGGACGATCCGGATTTTCCGGGACTGTCCTATGTCACCTCGCAGTATTCGGGCGGACTTTATGTCATGAATTTCCAGACGCAGAAAATGAAAGAATATCAGGACACACTCAAAGGCGTTGCGACAGAAACGCGAATGGGGATTTTTGGTCCGGACGGCAGATACTATGTGGGTGAATATATGGGAACGAAAGCGGCTGCCATGGACATTAACACGGGCGCAGTAGAACTTTTCCATATGGCGCAGCCGGAGGGCGCCACGGTGCTGGGCGACAAAATGTATTTTGGAAATTATACCGGCTCTACTTTGTATATTCTGGATACAAAAAAGAAATATTACCGAACCAGCGCACCCAACGACCCAAATAACAATCCGCGCATTTGGGGTTCCACCGGCGCACATATGGATAGACCCTTTGCGATGGAGCCCTGCGGAGACAAAGTGGCAATGGGCGGTATTCCTGACTATGGATATCTTGGCGGCGCGCTGACAATTTACGACCCGGAAACGGATAAATGCGACGTTTATGAAGGACTGGTGAAAGACCAAGCGTTTATCGACATAGCGTATCACGACGATAAGTTATATTTAACCACCACTGTGTCGGGCGGACTTGGTAGTTTCCCGACCCAATCACAGGCGAAGGTTTTGATTTTTGACATGAAAACCCGCAAAGTCATTCAGGAAAAAGATTTGAAAATTCCGGGCGTGAACTCTATTTTAGCAGTAGAAAGTATTTCTGTCGCGCCGGACAACACATTGGTCGGTTACAGTAGTGGCGGCGGATTTATCTACAAACTGAATATGGAAACGCTGGAACTGCTGGACTATAAAGTCTTTAATAAAAGCGCGTCCTATGGCGATGGTTCACATGTATGGTCGCCAGGCAATATCAATTATGACGCGAAAACCGGCTATGCATATGTCTGTTTGAATGGGAATCTGACGATTTTAGACCCTGTTACGCTGGACTACAAGAAAACCGATTTGAGTTTTTCGGAGGGCGGCACGCTCGGACCGGACGGGAACCTGTGGTATCTTAGCCATGATTATCCTACAAAGATTCCGGTAGTGCGCGGCGATGACCAATCCTATCTGTTGGACGGCTGCACATTTATGAAGGTGGACGGCGCTGTAGCATTTATTAACGGCAATCCGACCACAGTGGACGCACCCTATAAAACAGCGGCGGGAACCGTGATGGTTTCGGCAAAACTAGCCGCACAGCTTTGCGGCTATAAGGTCAGCGAGAACAATCCGGCAGGACAGATTATTTTGTATAATGGCGAAACAAAAATTAAGATTCGTGCAAATGAACGCGACATTTATGACAACAATCAGATACTGCGCGCGGTTTCACCTTTTGAAGCGAAGAACGGAAAAATCTATATCAGCACAGGGCTTGTGAGAGAACTGCTGCATACGGATATTTATCTGACAGAGGACGGTCTGATTGTGATGGGAAGCAAGGCTTCCACGGCAATACAAAGTGCGGAAACACTGAAGTATGCGATGCAGATGTTGAACGCGCAAAACAACGTGTCGCAGGAGCAGTAGAAATTCAGGAGGTGAAAAGAAATGAACCGGAAAAAATTTATGGCGTTGCTGACAGCGGCTGCCCTTGTGATTGGTATGATGATGGTTCCTGTTTCAGCAGCGAAAGACGGCGGCAGTTTCTATATTGATGCAGTTTGGTCGCTTGGCATTATGGAAAGCGACAATACAGACAGCTTTTTGCCGGAGGAATCGGTGGAGCGAATTGACGCGGTGAAATACATATTGAATTTCATGAACATCAAACAATACAGCGGCGACGGGCAGCGGCATTTTACGGATGTTTCAATCTATAGTGACTATTATGCGCTCACCACGGCGGCAATGCAGGCAGGTATTATTATCGGCAATACGAACGGCGAGTTCCGTCCGAATGATGAAACAAGCGTGGACGAGGCGCTGGTGATGATGCTGCGCGCAATGGGCTATGATAAATTGGCGAACGCCAGAGGCGGTTCAGTGGCGGCATATTGGGACGTGGCGCGGCAATATGGATTTTTGAAAGGGATATCGGTAAGCGGCGCCTCCATCACGCGCGGAGACATGGCACGCCTGTTTTATAATGCGTTTGACATTGGCATGATGGAATATACCACGATTGGCACACAAAATACAATCGGCGTGAACGACGACCGGAAAGGTCTCAGCAGACTGGGGCTGAAGATGGGAGAAGGCACACTCACAGCAAACCCGATATCATCTGTTTATTACACGGCAAAGCGTGCGGCAAGCGGATATGTGGAGATTGACGGCAATGAATACCGCATCGGCGCTTCCGGCGCAGACAAGTATTTGGGATACCATGTGGAGTTTTATTATGCATGGGACGAAGATGATGAAAACACGGGAGAGATTGTGCTTATCTATCCCAAACGCAATGAAACGCTGATTTGTTCTTTGGAGGAAGGCAGTTTTTTGGTGGACGGCAGCGCGTTATACTATACGGCGGATAACAATGGAAAGAAAACCAGAATCGATATCAGTCCGGAAAGCGTTATCATCAAAAACGGCGTGAGCGTACCCTATGATTTAAGCTTTTTTGAAAATGCACCTGCCGAAGGCAGCGTCACGTTTGTGAAAACCGGTAATAGCAGCTTTTATAATGTGGTGGAGATTTACGCAGTGTTAAATGATGTGGTACGTGGACTTGACACAGAAGCAGGTAAGCTGGAACTAAAATTCGGCGGTACTGTCAATCTGCCGGAAAAACATCTCGGCGGCACCATTTTTGTGACGAAAAACGGCGAACCGGCGGAACTCGGCGACGTGAAAAGCGGCGACGTCATTTCCTATTCCATAGATGAAAACAGCAGGTCAATGACCATGGCGCTTTGTGACACGCAGATATCGGGCGCGATATCCGAAATCAATTTTGAGGGCGGACGCTTGCAGGTAAGCATTGGCGGAAAACGTTATTTGATTGACAACGTATACTTTGGCGCGGATGCAAAAAATCTGACGCAGGAAGTTTGTGAACGATATAATATTAAGCTGGGAAACAACGTGGTTGGATTTGTAAGCGGGAGCGGCAGTATCGTAGATTTGGAACTGAAAAGTGTCCGAAATTATGGATTCGTGCTGGAGGCAGGCATACATTCCTCTCTTTCGGAAAAAGTGGAAGTGAAACTGTTCACTACGGCGGGCGACGCCGCTATTTATGAACTTTCGGATAAGCTGAAAATAGACGGCAGCACCACAAAGAACTTAACATCTTTGGAAATTTGTGCAAGACTCAAAGGGCAGACGGAAATCATTGCCTATGAACTGGACAGCAGCGGCAAAATTTCTGAATTGCTGTTCCCGCAGGAACCTTCCGGGAATTTATATGCGGATCAGGGGAGATTTGTCCGTGTCCATACCGTTACAACGTTGTCGGTATGCTCAGGCATTACATTAGACGGTATCGGTATGGAAAACACGCAGTTGTTTACGATACCAAATGCGGCAGCGGGAACCGCTATTGACGAGGACGACTGTGAATGCGGCAAATTGGAAAGACAGACGAATTATAAAGACATTGTTTTTTATGACGTCGGTCTTAACGGCATGGCAGCCGTTGCACTGCGCCGCGCGGCAGCGAACAGCGGTTACCAAAATATACCGGTGAAATGTTATGTTGTCCGCAACGTAACGCCTGCTGTACAGCCGGACGGCGAGAGCGGCTATAAACTAAACTATATGTCGGGCGGCGCGGAAGGAAGTGTGTTCCTTGCAGACAATATCACCAATCTTTCCACCAACGCAAATAACAGTATCCACGCAAGGGATTTGCAATTTGGCGACATCATTGTTTTTGAAGCGGATAAGCACGGCAAAATGAAACGGTTTTCCGTATTATACCGCGAGGAAAATCAGAAAAACGAAACAGGTATCATCAATCTCACAGGCGACGGTGTAGGCAACAACCGTGCATGTTTGGTGCTAAAAGGAACCGCGCAGTATATCAGCGGCGATAACCTGACTGTGAAATATCTGTCGAGCGGCGGCAGAGCCAATTATGAACTATTCACCGGATTGAATGCACAAACAGTCACGGTTGTGAACATGAAAGAGAAAAAGTTTGAGACGCGGGAAATCAGCAGTATTCTCCCAACAACCTTCAGCCTGACAGGAGAAACGCCGGGCGATACGATTATTGTGAACGCAAACCGAAATGCACTGAATGAGGTGATTGTATATGAAGATTAAAAGAACCATTTCCAGAGGCGCTTTTGCGATATTGGCGGCAATGCTGCTCATGCTTGTGCCGGCACCTCCCAGCAGTACCATAGCGGCAGAGGACGACGTGATTTTTACGATTGACAACATTCGGTTAAACAAAGGCGGCACAGAAATTGCACAGCTACAGGACGGCGCTGTCGCTGTGAGCGCGGACGTGACAAATCATTCGGAAGAAAGCTATACGCCGCTGCTGATGGCGTTTGCCTGCATTGGACAAAGCGGCGCGGAGGACATCGACCGGTTTATTATCCACGATACGGACGATAACGCTGCGACCACCTTTGCGGCGGGTGAAAGCAAACGAATCACCTTCAACGTGACTGTGAAAGACGCGGCAAACTCTTTTATCAAAATTGTGGCGGCGGAAAGTTTAAGCAGCGGCAAGCTGTTGTCGGAGCAGACGTATTATGACCCCACATGGGCGGTGAAACTGCAATCTTTGACAGTTGCAGGCGCGGCAGTGGAGGACTTTGACCCTGATGAAATGCAGCGCACCATAAAGCTTGCTGCCGGTGTTACATTTCCGCTGGAGATAGAGGCGACAGCAGCATTTGACGGCGCGGCGGTGAAAGTTTCCAGTCCAGCGTCCATTGAAGATACGCTGACGGTGGAGGTGTCCTGCGGGACGCTGCCCGTGAGTACCTATGTGTTTGATTTGATGTGGCAGCCACGCGTGGAATTTACAAACTACCGGACAGAAGGGACTATTCCGACAGCAAGCGAAATTACGGTTGTAGATGATTTTCAGGGCGGACAACGCTGGAATAACAACAATATAGCGTGGGAAGCAGATTCTATTCCGGATTATTTGAAGGGTACGACCTATATTCGTACGAATTATCTTGACAATCCGACTGATGCAAAGGATTTGAATGCGAATATAGACAACAAGCTGTTTACCATGACTCTTACGCAAAGCGCAACGGTTTATCTTGCAACGTGGTCTACCTATGTGAGCGGTTCTTGTCAGAGATTCGTAGCCGGCTGGGAAAGCGCCGGAGCGCAGTGGATGAATAATAAACAGCCGGTGAGCCTTACAACAAGTGATCCCAGAGGACAATGGAAAACAGTTTATTTGGTGAAACGGGAATTTAAAGTGCCGGAAGGCGGCAGTGTCAATATTGATTTCACGGTACCCGGCAGCAGTTATAATATCTCCATGTATTCCATGTTTATCGACTGGGCAGATGAAACGGAACCAACGCCAACTGTAACGCCGACCTCCACGCCGGATTCAGGAAAGGGAACCGTGACCTTTACAAACTATCGGACAGAGGGAACTGTTCCGGCAGAAAATGAAATGACGGTAGTGGAAAATTTCAGCGGCGGACTGCGCTGGAACAACAGAAGTGACGTCAGTTGGAAAGAAGATACCATACCGGAGTATCTAAAGGGTAAAACCTATATCCGCACAAACTATCTTGACAATCCCTCCGATTCACCGGATTTGAATGCAGACGGCAGCAAACGGTTGTTTACCATGACGCTTGACAAAAGTGCAACTGTGTATTATGTAACATGGTCTACCTATGCGGCTAACAGTTGTCAGAGAATGGTAAACGAATGGGTAAGCAAGGGCGCGGAGTGGTTAAACAATAAAGAGCCGGTAAGTTTTACGACAAACGGCTCCGGTGATCAAAAAACGAAAGTCTATCTGTTAAAACGGACGTTTGAAGTGCCGGAGGGAGAGACGTTGGACATTGATTTTCTGGTGCCTGCTAGCGGCTACAGTGTTTCTATGTATTCCATGTTTATTGACTGGGCGGATGAGACAGAACCGACGCCGACACCAACTGTAACGCCGACCCCAACACCGGATTCGGGGAAAGGAATCGTGACATTCAAAAATTATGCGCAGGAAGCAACCTATCCGGCAGCGGACAATATCACGGTAGTGGAAAACTTCAGCGGCGGAAAACGTTGGAACAACAGCGATATAGAGTGGGTGACAACTTCCATACCGGATTATTTAAAAGGCACAACCTATATCCGCACAAACTATCTTGATAATCCCAGCAATTCACCGGATTTGAATGCGAATATAGATAACAAGCTGTTTACAATGACCATCAATAAAAGCGCAACGGTTTATCTTGCAACATGGTCAACTTATGTGAGTGGTTCCTGCCAGAGATTTGTAGCCGGATGGGAGAGCGCCGGAGCAGAGTGGATGAATGGCAAACAGCCGGTAAGTCTGACCACAAATGATTCGCGAGACCAGCTAGGTAGAGTTTATCTGGTGAAACGGACGTTTGAAGTGCCGGAGGGCGAAACGCTGGACATTGATTTCACAGTACCTGGCAGCAGTTATAGTATCGGTATGTATTCCATGTTTATTGATTGGGCAGATGAAGAGGAACCGACGCCGACGCCAACTGTAACGCCGACCCCAACACCGGATTCCGGAAAGGGAACCGTGACCTTTACAAACTATCGGACAGCGGGAACCATTCCGACAGAGAGTCAAATGACGGTTGTGGAGAACTTCAGCGGCGGACTGCGCTGGAACAATATGGATGTACAGTGGGACGCAGCTACGATTCCGGACTATTTGAAGGGCACAACTTATATCCGCACAAACTATGCGGATAGTCCACAGAGTGGGGACACTACAGCGGCAGAGCTAAATGCAGTGGGAACCAACCGGTTGTTTACCATGAGACTGAACAAGAGTGCAACGGTATATTATGCCACATGGTCTCCCAATACATGGGGTACCTGTCAGACCATGGTGAGCAGCTGGCAAAGTGCAGGAGCAGAGTGGGTCAATAATAAGCAGCCGATTAGTCTGACGATAAGCGGCGGCGATACCAGAGGACAGCGGAAAGACGTTTATCTGTTAAAGCGGACGTTTGAAGTGCCGGAGGGCGAAACGCTGGACATTGATTTCACAGTGCCCGGCAGCAGTTATAATATTTCTATGTATTCCATGTTTATCGACTGGAATGTGGAGACGGAACCGACTCCCGCACCGGTGATTCCAACTGTGACAATTAAAGATTATGCACAGGAGACAACCTATCCGGCGGCGGACAATATTACGGTAGTGGAAAACTTCAGCGGCGGACTGCGCTGGAACAACCGCGACATTATCTGGAACGAAGATACCATACCGGAGTATCTAAAGGGCACGACCTATATCCGCACAAACTATGCGGACAATAAAGATAATGCGCCGGAGTTAAACGCAAATGGCGGCAATAAACTGTTTACAATGACCATCAACAAAAGTGCAACGATATACTATGCGACATGGTCAACTTATGTGAGCGGAAATTGTCAGAAGATGGTAGGTGATTGGAAAGCGGCAGGCGCAACATGGATAAACAATGGTGAGGTATTGGAGTTTACTTCAAATGGGGCGGACGGCATGAGAAAAAATTGTATCCTTTTGAAACGAGAGTTTGAAGTGCCGGAAGGCGAGACGTTGGATATTGAATTTTTGGTACCGGGAAAAGATTATGGTGCATCTATGTATTCCATGTTTATTGACTGGGCAGACGAAGCGGCTGCAAATGAACCGGAGACACAAAGTTTGTTCCGCGTTTCGCTTGGTATGCCGGTCTATGCAGCGGAAACGGGAAACGCAGATTATGCTATTAAAAACGGCACGGCATATGTCACAGGACAGGGGGCAGGCGGAAGAAAAATATTGGTTGAAGTATTCAAACCGGGCACAAATGCGGCTGAAAGAACGCCTGACGATTTGCTATACTACCATGTGGTACCGGCGGACGAAACGGGTGGTTTTGAAGCAGCAGTGCCGCTCAGCATGGCGGATACAACAGGGAAATTTCCATATACTATCTATACGCAAAATGAAACAATCTTCACAAAAACGGAAACGATTGACTATGACCCAAGCGGCGACTCCAGCATAACGGTATTTTCACTCGGTGGAAAGACCGGCACGATTAACGGAAACAACATTTCTGTCACCGTTGACGCAAATACCAATGTCACAGGGCTGATTGCCACGTTCACAGCAGGCAGAAATGCTGAAGTAACGGTGAACGGCGCAGTGCAAATCAGCGGACAGACCAGAAACAATTTCACGAATCCGGTTGTCTATACCGTGACGGCAGACGACGGAACACAGACGCAGTATACCGTAACCGTGACAAAGAGCGGCGGCGTATCGGGCGGCGGTATGTCCGGCGGCGGTGGCGGCGCTTCGGGCGGCAGAGGAACCGGCGGCGCTTCCTATACGGAGGTTCCAAACTTTAGCGCGAATCAGACAATACCGAACCGGAACGGCGTGCAGCTTTTTGCTGACGTCGATGGCAGCCACTGGGCATATGACTATATTGATTGCCTGCTTGCAAAGAAAATTGTTTCGGGATATGAGGACGGCGCGTTCAGACCGGACAGCAATATCACAAGAGAAGAATTTGTGAAAATTGCAGTAGAAGCGTTTGCCATTGTATCGGACAGCAGCGGGGCAGCGTTTGAAGATGTACAAAACGGTGCATGGTATGAATATTATGTGCAGACGGCAGCGGGTGCAGGGATTGTCAATGGAATAGATGAAACGCACTTTGGTACCGGTGAGATGGTGACGCGTCAAGACCTTGCTGTGATGATAGCAAGAGTGATAGAAGCGGAGAATATTTCCATTAAAGCGATAGAAAACGCACCCACATTCACCGATGAAGCGGACATTTCCGGCTATGCGCAGGAAGCGGTGAAAAAGCTTGCAGCGGCAGGAATATTGGGCGGTTATGCAGACGGCAGTTTCAACCCGAACGGTATTGCAACGCGAGCGGAAGTATGCGCGATTCTTTACAGAATGATAAACGGAAGATAGATGACAATAGTTGAAAAAGACAACCTATATCAATTGTCCGGCGGTGGTATGAAAACAAGGCAGCGTAGATTTCTTTGTTTCATGATGCGAAATGAATTCACTCCATTCAAAGGCGGTGTATGCCTTTGAATGGAGTGGATATAGAAAAAAACAGTGAAAGGAAGCAACAGGAAGAATATGAAACATCAAAACAGCGGAATGCATTCTATGAAAGAAATCTATCGCATTGGCAGAGGACCGTCCAGTTCCCACACCATGGGACCCGAGCGTGCATGTGAGAAAGTCAGGGAGGCATATCCACAGGCGGACAAATTTCAAGTGACACTCTATGGGTCGCTTGCCAAAACGGGCGGCGGTCATCGCACAGACTATGCCATAGCGCAGACGTTTGGAGACGTTCCGGTAGAAATTTTGTTTGACTATGAGAAAACCGATTTGCCCCACCCGAACACCATGGAAATTGCGGCATATGCGGACGGAAAAGAACTTTGCCGCAAAACGGTATGCAGTGTGGGCGGCGGCGCAATTGAGATTGTGGGCGAACCGAAAAAAGAAAGTGCCTGTGTCTATCCCGAAACCTATTTCCGTGAAATAGAACAACGTTGTCAGGCGGAGCAGCTTACCTTGCCGGACTATGCGTATGCATGTGAAGGAACGGAACTCCGTGATTACCTGGCGGAGGTTTGGGCACAGATGAAAAAGACGGTGCGCACCGGACTGGAACAAGAGGGAGAAATGCCGGGCGGACTTGGTATTAAGCGCAAGGCGGGAATGCTGCTGGAAATGGGCAAAGGCAAGTCGTTCGGGCATGAAAAGGAAATCTATATGATTTCCGCCTATGCTTATGCGGCAAGCGAGGAAAACGCCTGCGGCGGAAAAATGGTAACAGCGCCCACCTGCGGTGCGTCGGGCGTAGTTCCGGCAGTGTTGTATTTCAAACAATTGGAATTTGGCTATGCGGACGAGGCTATTTTGGACGCGCTTGCTGTGGCGGGACTGGTGGGAAACTTGATTAAGACCAATGCATCTATCAGCGGTGCGGAATGCGGTTGCCAGGCGGAAATCGGGAGCGCCTGCGCGATGGCGGCAGCGGCATTTGCCCAGCTGCGGGGACTGACGATAAAACAAATTGAATGTGCGGCTGAAATTGCGCTGGAACATCACTTGGGACTTACCTGCGACCCGGTGGGCGGCTTGGTGCAGATACCTTGCATTGAACGCAATGCAGTGGCGGCAATGCGCGCTGTGGATGCGGTCAGTTTGGCGGAAATGCTGTATGCACAAAGAAAAATTTCACTGGACTTGGTGATTCAAACCATGTATGAAACCGGAAAGGATTTGTCCTGCCGTTACCGCGAGACTGCGGAGGGCGGATTGGCGAAACTATACCAACAGGAATAAAGGAGCGTAGGTAAGCGTGACGCTGGCGGAAATAAAGCGAAAACTCATAGATACCATCGAAACGCATCAAGACGAAATCTGTCGCATTGGCGATGAAATCCTCCAAAATCCCGAACGCGGCTACTGTGAGGAAAAAACCTCGGCGTTGGTGCGGCGGGAACTGGAAAAACGGGGCATTGCCTATGACTATCCCTGCGCGCTTACCGGCGTAAAAGGAAAACTCCGCGGCAGGGAATCAAACGCAAATGTTTGTATCATAGGAGAAATGGACGCGCTGTGGTGTGCAGGCAGTCCCATTGCGAATGAAACAGGGATTGCCCACGCCTGTGGACACAATGCCCAAGTGGCGGCAATGCTGGGCGCGGCAATCGCATTTGCGGACAGCGGCGTGATGGCATATTTGGACGGAGACGTCACTTTTTTGGCGGTGCCTGCCGAGGAATTTATTGATATGGAATACCGTAAGTCCTTGAAGGAAAGCGGCAAAATAGCTTATTATGGCGGCAAGCAGCAGCTCATTGCCGAGGGGGCATTTGATGATGTGGATATGGCAATGATGGTGCACGCCCAGCCAAACGAACCGAAGGCGAAATTGTTTGTGCAGGGGGAGAATCTGGGGTTTTTGGCAAAGACAATCACCTTTCACGGAAGAGCCGTGCACGGAAGTACGCCGTTTGACGGCGTGAATGCGCTGAATGCGGCGGCGCTTGCCATTTTGGGTATACACGCCAACCGCGAAACATTTCGGGAAGAAGAAAAAATTCGCATTCATCCCATCATCACCAAAGGCGGCGACGTGGTAAATTCGGTGCCGTCAGAGGTGTGTATGGATACATATGTACGAGGCGCAAGCTATGAGGCGATTCAAAAAGGCAACCGCGCGGTGGAAAACGCGGCAAAAGGCGCGGCAGAGATGGTAGGCGCGGCTGTTACGTTTGAAGATATTCCGGGCTATTTGCCGCTAAAATAGAGTAAATCGTTGTCCGAGGTGTTTTAGAGAAAAGCCGCGCAGCTTTTGGGACAGGAAAATTTGGTCTATGGTGCGGACATAACAGGTTCTTCCGATATTGGAGATTTGAGCAGTATTCTTCCGGTGATTCAACCGTCTGTCGGCGGATTTGCCGGAGCGCTGCACGAACAGCAGTTCCATGTAACAGAGAAACAAACGGCATATGTATTGCCGGCAAAAATAGTAGCAATGACTGTAGCTGAGCTGTTATATCATCATGCAGAAACAGCGAAACAAATTAAAAAAAGTTTTGAAGCAAAATTGACAAAAGAGGAATACAGGAACTACTTGGAAGGGAAGGTATAAACCATGAAAAGAGAAAAATGGACAGAGGAGCGGTTGAATCACCTGCTGACCACGCCAAGCAGGGCGTTGGTGGAGGATATGAAAAAAATCCAGGGGGATATTATGATTCTGGGCGCAGGCGGTAAGATGGGCCCCACGCTTTGTGTGTTGGCAAAAAACGCTGCAAAAGCGGCGGGTGTGGACAAACGGATTATCGCTGTATCCCGCGGCTCTGACATGGTTGCAACGCAGCTTATGCTGGATAACGGCATTGAGGTCATTGCGGCGAATTTGCTTGAAAAAGAAAAGCTATATGCGCTTCCTGAAGTGGAAAATGTGATTTATATGGCAGGCAAGAAGTTTGGTACCTGCGGCAATGAGTGGCAGACATGGGCAATGAACTCCACGCTTCCGGCATTTGTGGCGGATAAGTTCAAAAAATCGAATATTGTGGTATTCTCCTCCGGCAATATTTATCCGATTGTGAAACTCGCGGAAGGCGGTTGTCGGGAAACAGATCCGGTGGAACCGGTGGGAGAATATACCATGAGTTGTCTGGCGCGGGAGCGCGCATTTGAATATGCGGCAAATGCTTTCGGCACGAAAATTTTTATTTATCGTTTGAATTTTGCTGTGGATTTGCGCTATGGCGTGCTCTATGATGTGGCGGAGAAAATTCTAAAGGGAGAAAAGATTAGTCTTTCCACGCCGTGTTTTAACTTCATCTGGCAGGGCACGGCAAATGAAATTGCAATTCGGGGACTGCTTCATGCAGATTCGCCCATGAAAGTGATGAATGTGACAGGGCCGGAAACCATGTCCATTCGCAAAGTGGCGTTGGAACTGGGGGAATATCTCGGGAAAGAGCCGTTGTTTGAAGAAAACGAGGGAAACGACGCGTATTTGAACGACGCTTCTCTGGCAATGGAGACGTTCGGATATCCGAGTATCAGCGCGAAATCGTTGATTCGTTGGCAGGCGGAATGGCTGCTGGACGGCTGCCGGACGCTGAACAAACCCACGCACTTTGAGGAAAGAAGGGGGAGTTATTGATGAACCGGCACGAAAAAGCGCTGGACATTTTGCGGCAGGGAACGGTAATACCCGCAACGCCGCTGGCGCTGAACAGCGACAGAACGCTGGACGAAAAAGGATTGCGCCTTTTGATGAACTATTATTTGCATTGCGGCGTAGGCGGCATTGCAACGGCAGTACATACCACGCAGTTTGAAATCCGCGAACCGGAAATCGGGTTGTTTGAACCGGTACTGCAATTTGTGGCAGATGAAGTGGAAAAGTTTGAACAAAAACAAAATAAAGTGATTGTGAAGGTTGCGGGCGTTTGCGGCGAAACGAAGCAGGCAGTGAAAGAAGCGGAACTTGCCAAAAAATATGGCTATGACGCTGTGCTGCTCAGTCCCGGCGGGCTGAATGACAGACCGGAAAGCGAACTGATAGAGCGCACACGGGCGGTTGCTAAGATGATGCCGGTGATTGGGTTCTACCTGCAAACGGCAGTGGGCGGACGCGTGTTTTCCTATGACTATTGGCAGCAGATTTGCGCGATAGATAATGTCGTTGCAATCAAATGCGCTTCGTTCAACCGTTATCAGACGTTGGAGGTGGTGCGCGCAGCTGCAATGTCGGCGCGCAGCAGTGATATTACGCTATATACCGGAAATGACGACAATATTGTGATAGACCTGCTGACAAAATACCGTTTTCAAAAGAATGGCAAAGAGATTGTGAAAGCCTTTGAAGGCGGATTGCTGGGACATTGGTCGGTATGGACGAAAAAAGCAGTTGAAATTTTTGAAACGGTTCAGAAAGAGAAAAACAATGCGGCGGTTTCGACGAAGCTGCTGACGCTGGCGGCAGAAGTGACGGACGCCAACAGCGCGTTTTTTGATACGGCAAACGGTTTTAAAGGCTGCATTGCAGGACTGCATGAGGTGCTGCGGCAGCAGGGACTGATGGAAAACACGCTTTGCCTGAATCCGGCGGAGACCATGTCACAAGGACAGCTTGAAGAAATTGAACGGGTGCATGACATGTATCCGCATTTGCATGACGATGCATTTATTACCGAACATCTTGAGGAATGGAAAGCAAACGTGGGGCTGAAATAGAAAGAAGGAAAACAGCATGATAAACATTGGAATCATTGGGTCGCAGAGCATTCATGCAAGAGAATTTGCGAAGGTCTGTAATCTGCCGGATGAACATGGTTCGTTTTTGATTCCGGATTGCAGAGTGACGGCGGTATGCGGCATGGACGACGTGCCGGAGCATACTGCGGATATAGCGCGGCAGGGGTGCATTCCACGCATTCTCCAGCAGCCGGAAGCGTTGTTTGATTTTTGCGACGCTGTTATGGTGGCGACGCGAAACGGTGATAACCATGTTGCGCTTGCTTTGCCGTTTCTGCGGAAAGGATATCCGGTGTTTTTGGATAAACCGGTTTGCATCTCCAAAGAAGATATTGCGGTTTTGCAAAACGAAGTGCGGCAGCGGGACTGCATCATTGCCGGCGGGTCGGGTATGCAGCACAACCGAAGTCTGAAAGAATTAAAACAGTTGATGGACAGCGGCGCGGTTGGCGGAGTCAAAGGTATTTCTCTGAACCACAACGGCGATATCGACAGTCCCTACGGCGGCATATTCTTTTATGCGTGCCACGGTGTGGAAATGATGCTACAGCTTTTGGGGAAAGAACCGAAGTCGGTGCAGACAAACGTGCTGACACATGACCAATTTTCCATTTTCGTGAAATATCAAGACAGATTTGCCAATTTAATCATGACCAGTGGATATCAGGACTATTTTGTCAATGTATATGGGGAAAAGAGAAACATTGCATATAGAATTGACGCGGACGATATTTTCCGCGAAACCATGGTACACTTTGCAAATCGGATACGGGAACATAGAATCACTAAATCGGTGGACGATTTAGTGCGCCATGTCCGCGTTTTGCAGGCAACCAAAACTTCCATTGAGAAAAAGACAGAAGTTCCGGTTGAAAAATAGGGGAGCAAAGAAGAAAAATATGTTGGTGCAGGCGGAAACGGCAAAAAGATACAATGCCAGCAATTGGAAAAAATGGGTGTTTCAAATTTGTTTGCGCCACAGAAAAGTACGGCAATGTAAAAATGAGGAACCGTTTATAAGCATAGAAGCGGACTGATGTGCAGACAGAAATCAGTTCGCTTTTCTTTTCAAAACGAAGATAGAAACGAGGGAAATGCATGGACACCAATCTTCAAAAATATATGGCGTTTATGAAAACCGTTGAATATGGCAGTTTTACAAAAGCGGCAGAACTACTAAACTATTCCCAGTCCGGTATCAGCCGCATGATTCATGATTTAGAAAAAATATGGAATGTATCGCTTTTGGAGCGCGGGCGGACGGGGGTGAAACTTACATCGGAAGGGCTGAAACTGCTTCCATCTGTGAAAAAGGTCTGTCATGAATATATGCATCTTCAAGAAAAGGTTGATGAATTAAATGATTTGCAGTCAGGACTGATTCGTATCGGCGCTTTTTCCGGCGTGGCGGCACATTGGTTTACGAACATGATTAAGGCATTTCAAATGGACTATCCGAACGTTGATTATGAACTGCTCATTGGAGATTATACTGAGATAGAAGAATGGATTTCGACGGGAAGAGTGGACGGAGGATTTTTGCGAATGCCGACGTGCTCTGCGTTTGAAACTGTTTTTGTGGAAAAAGACCCGCTGGTGGTAGTGCTGCCCGAAACCCATCCGCTTGTCGAACGCGGTTCATTTCCGTTGCAAGCGTTATGTGAAAACACTTTCATTTTAATGGAAACCAGTATAAAATCAGAGATGTTAGAACTGTTTGAAAAAAACAATCTATCTCCCAGAATCCGGCTTGCCACATGGGACGATAATGCTATTATGTCAATGGTGGAGAACGGACTGGGTATTGGCATTTTGCCGCAGCTCGTCTTGCGGCGCATTCCCTACCGTGTTGTTGCGAAAGAACTGGAGATTCCAGCATATCGAGAAATTGGGTTGGCGGTTCGGGATAAAAAAAGAATTTCTCTTGCCATGAAAAAATTTATGGCGTATGCAGACTACCGTTAAGGGTTGAAGTTGTTTTGTAAAAGAGCATGGAATCACTAATATCAGTCGCAGTGTGATAAAAAGAGTCTATAATGCGGATAATCCTCTCCAAACATCAGGTGCCGCAGAAAATCGTCAAATAGTACTGCTGCGATTGCTACAAATATCCAAGCAATGGAAAATGGCAGACAGATTTGCCCCAGAAAATTCAGCGGCATATGGGAATAGTCCCACACATTCAATTTCAGCCAGACATTGAGCAGCAAGCCGACGGCAAGTTCCGAAACGGTGATGATGAAAGAGCCTATCAGTCCTTGGAGCAAAAGACTCATGTTGCAGCGGCAAAGTTCATTTAAACCGCCGATTTCGATAAAGACCACGCCGCCCAGCAAAAACATGCTCGGATGGCTGTGCCCGCGAAATAAATATTCAATGAGGATGTATGCTGTGCCGCCGCACAGAAACAGAATCAGTAGTTTTCCTAATTTTTTTTTGGTCATTTATTTATCAAACCTTCCTATTCATTTTTTTGTCATAAGAGAATCGTCCTGTATAAAGCATATTACACAATGCAGTGTGATATAACCATGGTATGATAGTATCCGGCTCTTTTATGCCTAGCCTGGCGCGTCCAATTTGAACACCGATTTTGAAAGGCAAATTTTCCGCAATACTACTGATGAAAACTATAATAATGCAGAAAAACGGTACTTTTATCAGGAAAATATATCTGTTCACGCAAAAAGGGTATTTTCGGTTGATAAAACGCAAAAAGTATCGACGCTGTTTTCTCGACAGAAGGGCAAGCGGTGTGATAGAATAAAGTCCATAACAGGATTCTGTTTGCCTAGGCATAAGATTCGGCTCTCTTATGCCTACTTGAACGAAAGTGACAAATGAAAGGGGAGAACAACATGAAACAATGGTTCAAACGGATTGCACAGTTCCTTTGTATGGTATTGCTTGTGGCAGGAAACGCCGGAACGTGTGCGGCGGTAAACCCATCTGCACAAATTGTGGTGAATGCAAACACAAATCTCGGTACATTCAACAGAGCGGAGCAAAATATTAATTTAACAGGGCGGTCTAACAGTTATAAAAATACGCTGGTGGAAGATGTGGATTTTCTAGCGGAACACGGATTGGGAACAGGAAAGGTGCGGGTATGGCTGAATTTAAACGATGTACGCAACAGCAACGGCACATTCCATTATGAAACCTATACCGACTATTTCAATGCGGCATCCCGCAATGCGTCGGAACTTCTTTTGTGCATTCAATATCCTTATGTGATAGGACTTGACCCAGATGACCCTGGACAGAAAACAACATTCACCTATAATGGGCAAGTGCGTACAAAAAATTGGCGGCTGGCAGATGTTCAAGAAAGTGTGAAACAGGTTGTAACAGATTTGAAAAAGCAATATCCGAAACTAAAATATATAGAATGCCTGAATGAGCCTGATATGAAAGCGGGCGAAGGGGGCGAAGGCGGCAGCTATGAAATGTCTGCGGAAAACTATTATAAAGTCTATCAATGTTTTAACGCGGCAATAAATGCTGTTAATAGTGACACATCTATTGCCGGAATTGCCAAAGACCCGATATTGCTGGGCGGACCGGTGACCTGCAAACTGAATACCAGCTATATTCCGGCGTTTTTGGAACAATATCAAAAAGATGGCAGCGCCGGAAAACGACTGGATTTTATTTCCTATCATCAATATCATAATATTGATGAAGAATTGTCTCCGCCGTCTGCTATTCGGAATAAACCTGCCCGTCTGAATTTGGATATTACCAGAATCCGGACGTATTTAAAAGAGAATAACCTGAATGTGGACACGCCGGTATTTGTTACGGAAACAGGTATCTTTCCGGGCGGACTGCGCAGTGGGCTGGACGAGGGAAACAGCGATATCTATGATTCTCTTATCCAGGCGGCTGCCGCAGCAAACCTTTCCTATTATTACGCACATACCGCGCCAAATCAGGTTGTTCCGTTTACATGGCTGCCGCGGCATAACAGCGAACTGATTAAAAGCCAGTTGGTGTCAGACCATGCTGCCGCAGGAGAAACAGATAATACTTATGTGCATCCGACAGGAAAATTCACACCATTTGGAAATGCGACTGTAATGCTCGGTAAACTGAAATCAACATTGCTGCAAAGCACAGAAACGCCCAGAACACAAAACGGAATCGGACTTTATTCCATTGCAACCAAGGACGACAGTGGTATGAGCATTCTGGCGTGGAATTATCAATGGACGGGTTCTGCACAATATGATACCACCATCACAGTGAACCATCTGCCGGAATTCTACAAAGGGCGTGATGTGACTGCAAATATTTATCTGGTTGATGATACGCATTCCAATTTCAGAAATACACCGGAAAGTCCCAATTTGGAACTGCTTCGCCAAAGTAAAATGACGCCTGACGGCGATAGTGTCAGCATAGATGTTACATTGCAGCGCAATGCATTGGTATTGGTAGAATTGGTGCCATCGCAAAACATTGATTCCATTGGAAACAATAGATACCCGCTGATTTCTGGGAACAAGCCGGTGACGGCGAGCAAAAGTGCGGCAGGGTTTGAAGCAAGTAAAATCACAGATGGAAATTTTACGAACCGATGGGGTCCCAATGCAAATGCAGCGGAATTTCCGCACTGGGTGCAGATTGACTTGGGTAAAGTGCAGGAGGTTAACAGCGCCGACATCTATTGGTATAATCCCGCCGGTTCAGAGCGGAGTTATAGCTACTATATCGAGGTGAGCAAGGACGGGAAAAGCTACCGCCGCGTTGTAGACCGAACGAACAATAAGGAAACGGGGACGCTGCACGATATCATTGGTACGCGGGCACGATATGTACGTCTTACTGTGACAGGGTGCTCGACAGGCGGTTACGCATGGTTACATGAAATAAATCTTTACGGCGCTCCGATTTTGCTCAGTCAGGGAAAGAATGTAACAGTGAGTAAAAGTGGGACTGGTTTTAGCCCGTCCAAACTTACCAACGGAAATTTTTCTGACCGTTGGGGTCCTAATACGTCAGGATTGAATCATTGGGTGTGCGTAGACTTGGGAAGCAAACAATATGTTAACTATTTTGATGTTTTTTGGTATAATGACCCGGCGAATCTACGTTACTACACCTATACGGTGGATATTAGCGATGATAATGAACATTTCACACGAGTCGCGGAGCGTGGCGATAATACTGTGATGGATATGACACGCGATATTATCAATAGGGAAGCGCGCTATATTAAAGTGACCGTAACAGGTGCGTTGGGACAACCCTATGTTTGGATACGAGAAATACAGGCATGGGGTGTTAGCGGCTAAATAAAATGTGTGGCAGATTCATAACAAAAGAGCCGGAAGCTCAGGCTTCCGGCTCTTTTGTTATCCAAATGCCGGTAGTGGCATTTGAAAAAAATACCAACCATACTGTTGAAAGCTTGTGTTCAAAGACGGATAGTATTTTGTATATAAGAAGAGGACAAACAAATGAAAAAGAATAACGCTGCCAATGCGGATAGAAATAGACGACAAGAAATTAAGCAAAGGCGCGTGGCGCGTTAAAATTTGTGAATGATACGAGTGTTAATACGCTTTAGCTTTCAGCATTCAAAAACTGCTCCAGCCGATCCAGACCTTTTTGAATGGACTCCATGGAGGTGGCATAAGACCAGCGGACATATCCTTCCGCGCCAAAGCCACTGCCCGGTACCACGGCGACTTTGTTTTGTTCCAAGAGAAGCTGCGCAAAATCGTCGCTGCCGGAAATGGTGTGTCCGTAGAAACTGCGCCCGATAAGCTGCTGCATGTTCATCATTACATAAAATGCACCGCCGGGGGTGGTGCAGGAAACCAGCGGCATTGCGTTTATGCGCTGCACCATATAATCGCGCCGCTGCCGGAATGCTTCGCGCATGTCAAACACTGCGTCCAGCGGACCTTCCAGTGCGGCAATTGCCGCCGCCTGCGCAATGGAATTGGGATTGGAAGTTGCATGGCTCTGAATGTTGCCCATGGCTTTGGCAAGTTCATTACCGCAGGCGGTGAACCCAATCCGCCAGCCTGTCATGGCATAGGTTTTACTAACGGCGTTGACCACAATGGTGTGCTCCTGAATGTTGCCGCCAAACGATGCAACACTGACATGACGGTTACCGTCATAGACCAGATGTTCATATACTTCATCGGAAACGATATAGATATCGTGACTGACAGCGGTTTGCGCCAGAGCACGCAGTTCATCTTCTGTATAAACCATTCCTGTGGGATTGCTGGGACTGTTTAATACCACAGCACGCGTCCGGCTTGTAATAGCTGCCGCCAGCGCCTCCGGCGTCATTTTAAAACCGGTTTTTTCATCTGTGGTTACAAACACCGGTACACCGTCCGCCAACGCCACCATTTCAGGATAACTCACCCAATAGGGCGTGGGAATAATTACTTCGTCACCAGGGTTACAAATTGCTGTGAAAACATTCATCAAAGAATGTTTTGCGCCGTTGGAAATGACAATTTGCTCCGGCGTATAGTCTAGTCCGTTGTCCCGTTTCAGTTTCGTGCAGACCGCTTTTTTCAGCGCGAGCATACCGGAAGCCGGCGTATATTTAGTGAAGCCCTCTTCAATCGCACGGATTGCGGCATGTTTGATATGCGCCGGTGTATCAAAATCAGGCTCTCCTGTACCGAAGCCGACTACATCAATACCTTCCGCTTTCATTGCTTTAAATTTTGCATCAATTGCCAATGTGGAAGAAGGGTGAACCGCCTTCGCTTTTGTGGAAACAAACATAGTAATATCCATTAACGTGATTTTTCACGTTATTTCCTCCTGTATTTTTCAAATCTTTCCATACCATTGTAATACAAAAATTTAAAAAATGCAAGAAGAAACGACAAAAAATTCATTTTTTCAGAATTGTGCGCAAGATTTTGGAGAAGTTGCGGTAGGAAATTTGTTCAATATCATGAGGGGTATAGCCGTGAACGGAAAGCGCTGTGAAAAGTTTGTGATAGCAAGAAGAATCGTATAAATCTGCGTTTGCAGTAGGTGTTCCGTCAAAATCGCTGCCCAGTCCGACGCCCGCGCCGCTACCCAATTGACAAAAATGGTCAATGTGAAGGATAACATCATCTAAACTTGCATTTTTGCTGTTGTTCAAAAACAGAGGATAAAAACAGACGCCAACGCCGCCGCCGGACTGTAGCAATAAACGAAACTGTTCGTCCGTCAAATTACGCGGGTGCGGACAGATTGCGCGGCTGCAAGAATGGCTGGCAATCAGCGGCGCAGCGGCATAGCTTGCCACATCAAAAAAACTCTTGTCATTCAAATGGGATACGTCAATATACATGCCAAGCTGCTCCATTTCGCGTATCAGTCTGCGTCCAAAGGGCTTGAGTCCTGCGTCGGAGTTGCAGCCGCCTGCCACGTTGTTTTCGCCGTTCCAAGTAAGCGTGACGCCGCGCACGCCTTTGTGATAAAGGGTGTGCAGTTTTTCCAGACTACCCTCCAATGACGCGGCGTTTTCCAAAGAAAGCAGCACCGGAAGATGATTTTGTGTGGTGGCAGGAGAAAGGTTCTCGGGTGAAAGAACAGGCGTTAGCATGGGCGCGTGGCGCAGCCGGTCTAATAGGCGGCATACGGTGTCATAAGGATGCTTGTCGCCGTCCTCCACCCACAGGGCAAGCCCCTGCAAATATCCGTCATAGCAGAGCGCCTGCGCCGGCTGGAATTGTGTTTTTGCGAAGTCACAGGGAGAATCAATGTGCAGCAGCGTGTCTGCGTGCAAATCCAAAACAGTCAAAAGAGCCGCCTCCTCAAAATGCGTTTGGAATATGATTCAGTTCTGGCAGTGTGCCGTCTGTGAAAGCGCCAATCACTTCAATCACATCAAACCGAAACAGATATTCCCGATATTCTATGTTATGCGATTGAATGTATTGCTGTGCGGCGCGGCGGATTTTTTGCTGTTTGGCGGGTGTGACGAATTCTCCGGGACGCCCGTAGCGCAGGCTGCTGCGGTGTTTGACTTCCACAAATACCAATGTGTTTTGCCGCTGCGCGATGATGTCAATTTCCGCATAGGGCAAATAGTAGTTTTGTTCCAGCAAGGTATAGCCCTGCTGCCGGAGATACCATGCAGCATATTTTTCGCCGTCGTTACGTCCTGCCATGCGAGCAATTTGCTGCCGCTGCCGTGTGACTTTCCATGCGTCCATCATAGCGGCTTGTCCCCCAAAATTTTGGTTAAAAAAGAACGGCGGTGCAGCGGACAGGGACCGTATTTGCGAATAGCGTCAATGTGTTCGCTGGTGCCATAGCCCTTGTGTTTGGCGAACCCATATTCCGGATATTGCTTGTCCAATTCCAGCATATAACGGTCACGGCTGACCTTTGCCAAAATGGAAGCGGCGGCAATGGAAAGACTGGTGGCGTCGCCTTTTATTACGCATTCATGCGGCAGGGTGAGATTGCGTATCGCGTCGCCGTCTACCAGCACATATTCCGGCGCGGGACGCAGTCCGCGCACGCTGGCGCACATGGATTCATAGGTGGCGTTGCGGATATTGATTTCATCAATGCGCGCCACGCTGGCGGTGGTGATGTGGTAGGCAAGTGCACGCTCGCAGATAACGTCATAGAGCGCTTCCCGCTTGGCGGGAGACAGTTTTTTGGAATCGTTCAAACCTTCAATGGTAACGCCTTTGTCAAAGACGACCGCAGCAGTATAGACATCGCCCGCAAGCGGTCCGCGCCCCGCTTCATCTACCCCTGCCAAATAGAGATAGCCAAAAGAGTTGTCAAACTCCCGCATACGCAGCACGTTTCCATATTGCTCCAAGCGGCGGACAGCGGACGGCGGCACCTCCTGTTCCGCTTCTTGAAGCGTGCGGACAGCGGCGAACAAGGCGGGTACGTCCATGGCGCGCAGTGCGGCTGCGCGTTTGGTTTTGGGGATATGTAAAATGTCCATGCTATGATTCTCCTTTTTTCATGCTGTTTCTTCTATTGTACAGGAAAATGGAAAAAAAAGCAAATAAAAAAGAAAAGACTTGCACTCTGCATGTCGGTGTAGTAAAATAAGGAAAAACAAAGGTAACAGGAGGAGCGGAAAAACATGGAGCGTGATTTTTTGAAACAACTCATTTCGCCGGAACTTATCACCTCGGCGCAGATATGCGGCGAATGTGAATATAAGCTCAAAGAAAATATACCGGAGGTATATGCCGCAAAACAAAGTGAATTGCAGGAGATGTTGCTGGAAGCGGCAAAGAAGCCGCTGGACGTGGAGGGAATGCTGGGAACGCCGCTGGAAAAGCTGTTTCTTGAAAATGTGAAGACAGGAATCCATTTGATTGAGACAGACGGACGGTTTGACGATTTGGAGGATACGCCGCAGGGCGCGTTCATTGCTGTGCAGCGGCTTGCGTGGCTGTCGCAGGACTATCACCCGCAGTATGGTCAAAAACCTTTGTCGCCACAAGAAAAAATAGTTTTTTTGCGTACAGTGGCGCATTATTGCAAAATAGAAGCGGACAGAGAAGATTTAGGACGCAGCCGGTTTCATGCCTCTATCTTTTGTTTCCCCAAATGCGCTGTGCAGTTGTTCCATGTGTTTTTGCCGGACATGCTGGCAGTGGAGCGCGGAGAAAATGGGGACGCGGTGACAGCGGAAGCCTACAGGCAATTGCTGCGTATTTGTATGCAGGCATGGACGCTGCCGCAGCGCGGCGACCACACGGACGCACACCCCATCAGTCCGGAGCGGTTTCGCAAACATGTCTGGTGGGTGGGGGCGAACGCCATTTGTTACCGCCCATTGTTTCAGATTGCGCTGGTACTGCGCAGCGTGGAAATGATGGATACGCTGATGTTTGTGGCAACGCATATTCTCACGCCGGTTTGTGCCGCCACAGTGGACACGGCGTTTTGGAGCGAAGGCATATGTGCGGACGGTTTTGGCTGGGGACATGGTCGGCAGACTTATAACACAGGATATCCGACACAGGGTATTATCAGCGGACTGGAAATCATGAAAGAGTTGACCCGCACGCCGTGGGAACAGGAACTGCAAGGAATGGATTTTTCTTGGGCTTTGCACTATATGAACGGCATTACATGGGGTGACTACAACGGCTGGAACGCGCCCATGCAGTCGCGGCACATTTTCAAACAAGGCGAAAATATCCATGCACCGTGCAGCGGCACAGAGTATGCACTGCAAATTGCCACGTTGCTGAAAGAACATTTTTTTCATCTGTTACAGCCGGCACAGCAGCAGGAGGTAGACGCATTTTTACGGGTGGGAGCATCTCCCGTGCCAAATTATCCGGCGGGACAATATGAGGGTGTGCGTTATTTTTGGAACAACGACGATTTGATTTGCAAAACGCCGGATTATTATTGGTTTGTGAACATGGCGTCCGCACGGTGCGACGGCGTGGAATGTGCGCATGAAATGGCGGATATGCGCAATTCCTTTTTATCTGACGGTTCCTATGTTGTTTTGCGCCGTGGAGATGAATATGCTGATGCTATGGGGACATGGCAGATGGGAATGCTGCCCGGTATCACGTCGCGGGAGCTGACCAATGAAGAACTTGTGCCGGAAACCAACTGGCGTGGGTATCACAGCAAATTTAATTTCGCGGGCGGCGCTGCGCACGGACTCTTCGGCGCTGCCGGATTCATCTTTGAAAAAGAGCGGACAAAGGAGCCGGAGGCGGAAGAAGAATATACCAAAGAAATGATGGGTGTACAGGCATATAAAAGCTATTTTGCACTCGGCGATACTTTTGTGTGTCTTGGCGCAGGCGTGCGCGACGTCATACCGGAATATGGGCGCGGTATCCGCACCACCATCAATCATACAGGGCGGTATACGGACGTGCTGCTGATGGACGAAACCGGAATCGTATTGGAACATGTAGAGGGTAGAAAAGTGTTGCCGCAGGACAAAAATTACGCCGTGTGGCAGGATGGGATTCTATATGGGGTTTTGCCGACAGACGGAGCGGGAGCGCAGCTTGAAATTTGCGCAGAGGTGCGAAAAACAAATTGGGCGGCGCTGAATGCAGGAAATACAGC
>CAMNSU010000018.1 GCA_946555455.1 uncultured Clostridia bacterium
TATTTCCACCGAATCGTCAGTTCCTTCTTGCAATATCTCCACTTCATTCACTCCCGCGGAATATTCTCCGATATAATCTTCGTCGCCCGGTTCCGTATCTGTTTCACACACACCTGTAAAAGACCTACATTTTACCTTGAGTCCATTTTTCCATTCAATTATAATCGGATCGAAGTACCTGTTAAACGTTAATAGCATTTTTATATACTCTTCATTGTTCATTTTCACTTTTCTTCCCGCTGCCACAAAACGGTACCATCCTCCAGCGATATCTTTTCCGGAACGCAGGCTAACGATATTTCAATGGACCCTTCATATATTTCCACCGAATCGTCAGTTCCTTCTTGCAATATCTCCACTTCATTCACTCCCACGGAATATTCTCCGATATAATCTTCGTCGCCCGGTTCCGTATCTGTTTCACACATGCCTGTAAAAGAAACACATTTTACCTTGAGTCCATTTTTCCATTCAATTATAATTGGATCTTTTTCATACCAATCATCAATCACATAAATTAACGTTTTATATTCTTGTTCATTCACTTTTTTTCACTCCTTCTATTATTCATCTATAAAATCTCTTGGCTTAGCCGGAACAATATGCGCGTTCCCCTTATAGTCATAATGGATTGTTCCGCGTGTAGTATCGTAATATTTTCCTGTTTTTTCATGATAATATTTCCCAATGACCCTTCCGTAATCAACTACTTCCTTATGCTTTCCATAAAATTCTCCTTTCCCTGCACCTTCTTTTAGCAGCACATGTGGGTCTTCTGTCAAAATACTCGGATGTTTCCCATTTTTTATTTGCTGCTTATAATTATTGGTTCCTTCAATATGTTTATTTTGTCTCCCTTCATGAATTTTTGCATTACTGCGGCTTCCCTTTGTCCCTTTGAATAAACCGCTTACTCCTTTTCCCATTATGACAACACCCTCTTTCTGTGAGTGCTGTCATGACCTGCTTTGTCCTTGATCATGCGTGTCTCCTTCTTTCTCATTGATATACGCAGACCAAGCCGGACTTTTTATTATTTTTTTTCATCATTCTTTGTGTCACATTTATATTATACCATATTGAGGTTTCTGCACGCGGTAAAAGCGGTAAATGCACCTTCTTAAAATTCGTCGTTTTCCACAAAAATTAAGGCATTTTTGCTGCTGCAAAACGCTCAAAACCGTAAAACAGCGTTTTTCTTTTGTGGAAAGCGCCAAAAGTGAAATTTTTCAAAAAACGCTGTCATATTTCATTTTTCCCATACAAAAAACGGCTTAACCCAATCGGTTAAGCCGTCTAAAATGATAGGCATGAAACTAATTTTTACCAAACGCCAACAGTTCCATTTCCGCCAGCGGTTCCATGGAAGAAAAGGTATTCCATACAAATGCTTTCACATACCCCACCGGTTTTTCCTGCGCCGGAACATAAAATCCAAACGAACACGCGCCGTCGGTAACAAATGTTGCTTTTGCATAATCAAGGCTCATAAGCGCGCCATCTTTGCCATAGACCGCGACAAACAAATAATCTTTTTCCGCCCGCTGCTCTGTTTTCACAATGTCGGCTTGGACGATGAAACTCTTATTTTCCTGCGGCTTTTCTATCTCTGCGCCGCTCGTGTCCGTAAGGCGCAAATCCGTGATGTCATACGGATATGTTTTCTCCGGCGTTTCCTGCGGATAATATACGAATCCGGTTTCCTGATAGTCATACGTTTGCGGCTCGCCCAATTGCATGGTAACCGCCCCATAGCCGATGATGGATTTTTTCGGGTCGCTGTTCATATAATTATGGTCGCACATCAAAAATTCCAAGTTCGGCTGATTGCTGACGTCCAGTTCCGTTAATTGATTCCAGCTGCAATCCAGATATTTCAAATTTACGTTTTTTGAGACGTCCAACTGTTTCAACTGCATGTCCCAAGCGTCAAGCACTTCAAGCTGCACATTATTCTCAAGATTCAGTTCGCTTATCTCCGTGCCATAACAAACCAGCCTTTTTAAATTGATGTTTTTTTTAATATCCAGACGTTCTACAGTCGTATAGTTGCATTCCACCGTCTCCAACGCTGCGTTATGCGAAAAATCCACTGTCTTGATATCCACATTATAGGAAAAGTCAATATACGTTAAATTTGTGTTATGCGACAAGTCCATTTCCGAAAACTCGTTAAAATAACAAATGAACGATTTTAAGCCCGTAAAATATTCCAGACCGTGCAAATCTTTAATTTCTTTGCTGTTAATATCCAGTTTCGTAATCGTTGCAACGTCCGCCGGATAGATAGGTTCGCCGTTTGTTTTGCCAATGGTCTCCCGCACGGCGGTGAGGAAATGCGCATCAGTAAACTCGTTTTCTATGGATTCCGTTCCCGCGGCACAAACCGCTGAAACCATCTGCAACCACAACAACAACACAGTGAAAATAGATAGTATCTTTTTCATATCAGCAAAATCCTTTCTTTCCTAAACTTTTCGCTATACAACTATTATAAATATATTTTTCGCTATTGTCAATACTAAAATATATGTTTCGCTGGTTTTCCCTATAAATAGCCAAAATTGATTATAATATCCTTTGGGAGGTATGATAGTATGAATACTTTAGGCGAACGGCTTTCTTTTTTGAGAGATAATCTGGAAATGACACAAATGGAACTTGCTGAAAAAATCGGCATAACGCCTATGACGCTGGCGAAATATACCAAGGATTTAAACGAGCCGCGCAGCAGTACCATTGCCAAAATGGCGCAAGTTTTGAATACTACCTCCGACTATCTTGTCGGTCTTTCGGACGACTATACAGCAACTGGTACCGAACTGCCGCCGCTGCAAAACAAGCGTGAACAAGATTTATTGTTTTGCTTTCGTAAATTATCCGAACAAGATAAAATCCGCGTGGAGGAACGGATTTACACGCTGCTGGAGAACGAATAAACCGCCTCCCTCAAGTTTCGGAGCATCTGAATTTTTCTTTTGTCGTATCAAAAGAACCTGTCGCATGACAGGTTCTTTTTTTAATCTCCTTTGCTTATATCCGCTTCATATAGCGCAAAAATGCCTGTACGTTTTCGTTTTCCATGGTATATGCGCCGCGCCGGAACATGGGTAGATACCGCGACCGAAACGCCTGCCATGCCGCCGGTTCCGCGCCCGGCTGAATGGGATAAAACAGCAGTCCGTTTTGCTGCGCCGCGTCCAAATCGCCCAGCGCGTCGCCCACCATGAGGATTTCCGCACCGGTCTGCGCTTTCAGTTTTGCAAGACACTGCGCCTTAACGCCGCTTTCCTGTCCGTGAAACCATTTCACGCAGTCCGCCATGCCAAACTTTTGCCATTCCGCACGAATTTGTCCCTCGCGCGCGGAAGATACCACCGCAATATCCGCGCATTCCGCCGCCGCGTGTACCGCTTCCGCCGCGCCGGAAAACGGCACAATCCTATCCCCGATTTCCCGCGTCATTTGATTCACCCGCCGCGACCATTCCAGCGCCGTTTCCAGCGTCCGGTTTCCGGCGCTGTCCTGTTCCAGCAGCGTTTCCGAAAGCGCGGGCGCCGTCTCGCACCAATCCCGCAATGCGTCCTGCGCAGGCAGGGCATATCCCATCTGCCGCAGATTTTCAAATACCTCTACCAGTCCCGCGAACCGGTTGATGCCGCGGGTCGGCGCATAGAGGTTCACGCGATTCCATTCCGCCAGAAACGCGTCTTTCATCGTTTCCAGCCCATAGACCTCCACCGCCGCCGGTCCGAAACAATACCGGTGCTTAGGTTCCATGGCGTTGAGCACACAACCGTCTGAGTCAAAGGCGATAATCCGTTTTTGTTCCACTGTGAACTGCCCCTTTCCGATTTAGTCCTCAAACGTCATTCGGTAGCGAACCGGATATTGCCCCTCCGGCTGCATGTCGCCATAGAGCACTTTTGCCGCGCATTTGATGTTGTCGGGCGAGGTTGCCAGCGTCAGCAAAATGTTATGTGCGTTTTTCGGAATGGACAGCGGGTAGGGCGTGTTCGTCACCAAAATGAACGTTTTGTCCGCATGGTTCCGCAGCAGCTCTTCCAAATACGCCGCGTTGCCGTTTTTGCCGCGAATGTAGTAACTGGTAATAACCACCGTATCATACTGCTGCAAATTCGCTTCAAGCGCGTCTTTGTCCTCCTGCGTATAGTCGAAATCCGTCTCCAAATAGTCCACGTTCGCGCCGCCCTCCATGCAATAGCGGAACAGCATACCAGGGTGCCAATGAATGTTGTTCGGTGACTGCGTCATTTGTTCCGCCACCAGAATTTTTTCCTGTTTGCCCAGCGGAAATACGCCGTCCGCGTCCCGCTGAATCAGCACGCTTTTCTTTGCCACAAGCCGGCTCAGCGCCTGAATACGCGCGTCATGGATATATGTTTCCGGCGCGGCGGATTGTTCCGCTTTGGCATGAAACATGCCATATTCATATTTCAGGTTCAGCACGCGGTAGACCTTGTCGTCCAGCGCTTCCATGGAAATTCTGCCCGATTCCACAAAACTGCGAATCGCGTCCACCGTCTCGCCAACCAAACTGTTTTCCGCTTTCATCAGCACCAAATCCGCGCCCGCTTCCAGCGCCATTGCACAGGCATTGGCAACGCCATAGCGCAGGGCAATACCGCCCATGGTCATGCTGTCGGTGGTGATAACGCCTTCAAATCCCATTTTTTCGCGCAGCAGCCCCTGCAAAATTTTGGGCGATACCGTTGCCACGTTGTCAGGGTCTAATGCCGGAAAGATGGAATGCGCAATCATGATGGAGGGCAGCAGCCCTTTTTCAATCAACCGGCGGTACGGCAGCAATTCGCGGTTCCACAGTGTATCCCAGTCCGCGTCTATCTGCGGAATGGAAAAATGTGCGTCCTGTGCCGACGCGCCGCGCCCCGGAAAATGTTTCCCTGTGGCAATCATGCCCGCCTCCTTGAATCCACGGCAGGATTGTTCCGCATATGCCGCGATTTCCTCCGCGTCGTCCGAATAGGCGCGGGTATAGATTTCAGGATTATTCGGTTCACAGTTCACGTCCAGAACCGGCGAATGCATCCAGTTAAATCCCACCGCAAGGCTTTGCTGTGACACGGCTTTTGCCGCTTCATATGCCAGTTTCGGGTCGCCTGTGGCGCGAAGTCCCATGGGTTTGGGGAAAATGTTCACGCCGCCAAAACGGTAGTCCGCGCTGGTGCCGCCCTCCTGGTCAAACGAAAAATGCAACGGCAGTCCCAGCGGACGGCTTTGCGCCGCTTTTTGCAGTTCCGTCAAAATCGCGCGGTATTCCGACGGCGTGACCGACGGCGGATTCACCCCCGCTTTATATCCTTTGGTATCCACCACGTTCACCACGTTTTTCCCTGTTTTGGGGTCGACATAGCTCCCGAACAGCCGCGAACTGGGCGTGAGCCGCAGACCGCCGCAATGATATTTCAAAATTGCGTCATAGATATGCTGCCGCGGTGTGGTGCCGCAAAACCCCAGCGTCAGCAGCGCGCCGATTTTTTGCTCCAGCGGCATTTTTTGAATCATTTCATTGATACATTGATTTTCCCTTTTCATTCTTTTTCATTTCCTCCTCTAGATTCTTTTCTGTGATTCTATTGTAGCAAACCGATAAAATTACTGTCAATAGAAATTCATGCGTCAAAATGCCATCTGGACAGACAATTTTCGTGATTTTGAAGTACCCGCTGCCGGAATGTGAAAATTTGATGAAAGTTTGGTGATTTCCCTTGATTGTATTGCCGCTTCATAGTACAATAATCACAGAAAGACCCGCTGCGCAAATTTTGGGAATACACTGTGCAGCTATCACAAAAAGGAGGCAAAAATGATGAACTTGAAAGCAAAAACAGTTTCTTTTCTGCTCACGCTCTGTCTGGCGCTGGCGCTGGTTCCGGCAGCCTTTGCGGCGGAGGAGCAGACGGCTGTCGTATTATCGGAAATCGGTATCACGGTGGACGGCGCGGCAATTTCGCAGGACACGACCGCCGCGGTCTATGTTTCGGGGCGGACGGAAACGCATGAGGACGTATCCGAAGAACTCAAAAACGTGGAAAACACGGTCATTACCATTACCAAAGCGGGTGATTACCGCATCAGCGGCGCTATGACGGACGCGCAAATTGCCGTTCGCGCGGGCGAAAACGACGCGGTGACGCTGATTCTGGACGGTTTGGATATCACCTGCCGCACCGCACCGGCAATCATGGTCTATTCGGCGGCAGAACCGGCAGTCGTGGGCGAAGCGAAGGTATCCATTTTGCTGGCAGAGGGCTCGGAAAACAAAGTGACAGGTTCGCACACCCGCGCGACAGAGGAAGATTCCGTGAAACATGACGCGGCGATTAGTTCCAACGTTTCCCTGCTGATTGACGGCGACGGCGCGCTGCATGTGGTGGGCGACAACGAAGGTATTGAAGTGAAACAAAAACATCTCACTATAAATGGCGGCACGATTTCGGTGGAAAGTCAGGACGACCCGCTTAACGGCAGCGAGGACGGCGTGGCGCACATCACGATTAACGGCGGCTATGTCTACTGCCGCGCTGTGGGGCCGGAGGGCGACGGTATTGATTCCAACGGTTATATCACCATCAGCGGCGGCACGGTCATTGCGCTTGCCAGTACAAAGAGCATGGACAGCGGTCTGGATTCCGACATGGGTACCACCATTGATGGCGGCACGGTGGTAGGCGCGGGCAATATGTACGACGCGCTGGAAACCGATTCCCGACAGCTTTACATGTTCCTGCAATTCACGCAGGCAACGGACGATTTGATTTGCGTGACCGCGGCGGACGGTACGCCGGTCTTTGCCTATGATTTCCCGCTGAGTTATTCCTATATTTCTTTCAGCAATGCACAGCTTGCCGAGGGCACCTATCATGTCTACATAGGCGGCGACATTGTCGGCGAGGAGCGGGACGGACTTTATACAAACATTTCTTCCTATACGGGCGGCACGCAAATGCACCACGGCGGTACGGCGGCAAACATGGGCTTCCCGGGCGGTTTTCCGGGCGGCATGGGTCGCCCTGAAGGCATGGAATTTCCGGAAGGCATGACGCCGCCGGAACCACCCGAAGGTATGACGCGTCCTGATGAAATGCAGCGCCCCCAGCGTCCTGACGGCATGACACGACCCGAAGGCATGGAGCCGCCGGAGGGCATGGGGCGTCCCGAAGGCATGGGCGGCGGCCCGCGTGGCCCGCGCGGCATGGAAAGCAGTTCCGAAACAGAAACCTATGATTTCGTTTTAACGAAAGAAAACAGAAGTTTCACCAATGTATCCGGTGCGGAAATCAAACCGGCTGACACCCCTAAATCTTTGCCGTTTACCGACGTGGCGGCGGACGCATGGTATTTTGACGCGGTGCAAAGCGCCTATACCGCCGGATTGATTGTGGGAAAAACGGACACGCAGTTTATGCCGGAGGACACTGTCACCGGCGCGGAACTGATTACCATGTTCTACCGCGCAGACGGCGGCAAAACCGCGGCAGCCACGGAAGGCAACTGGTATGACGTACCCAAAACATGGGGCGAACATCACAATATCATTGGCGGCGACTGGACATTTGCGCCGGATACCGCGCTGACGCGGGAACAGATGATGGATATGCTGTATCGGTTTTTGACCTATCAGAACGCTGGTTTGACGGATTCCGCCGACCTTTCCGCTTTTGCGGACGGCGCAGCTGTTTCGGGCTATGCACGCGAAGCGGCAGAAAAGCTGGTGGCGGCGGGCATGATTACCGGCGACGAAGCGGGTCTGCGTCCGTCGGGCACCTTGACCCGCGCGGAGACGGCAACCATTTTAATGCGCGCGCTGCATCAAACAGCGTCCGCCGCGCAAATTTATCCTGTGACGGTAAATCCCGCGCTGTATACCAAATTTGACGGCAGCGCGGAGGGATATTTTGCGGACGGTCTCAAAACCGGATTCGGTTCCGCCATCACGTTCAAAGGCTATGACGCGGAGGGTAATCCGCAGTTCTACGGTGCGACTGACCGCGGCCCCAGCTTAGATGTGCCGGAGGACGCGGCGCTCCAAAAAGACTATGACGCGGCGAAAATTTTCCCTGCGCCGGATTTCACGCCTTCTATCGGCGTTATCACCATCAAAAACGGTGAAGCGGCGGTGGAGGAATCCATCACGCTGAAAAACACGGACGGTACGCCGCTGACAGGGCTGCCGCTGCCGGCGGGCGACCTCGGCGCAACCGGTGAGACGGCGCTGGACGTGAATTTGCAGGAAATCACGCCGGACGCGGACGGATTTGACCCCGAAGGTATTGCTGTGGACGCGGAGGGCAATTTCTGGCTGGCGGATGAATATGGCCCGTTTATCGCGAAATTCAGCGCGGACGGTACGCTGCTGCAAAAATATGCGCCCGGAAACGGTCTGCCGGAGATTTTAAAATATCGTATCGCGAACCGCGGATTTGAGGGTCTGACGATTGCGCCGTCCGGCAAGATTTATGCGTCGCTGCAAAGCGTTTTAAATATAAACGGCGAAACCAGCAAAACTGCAACCTTCGTCCGTATTCTGGAACTTGACCCAAAGACGGGCGAAACCAAAATGTTTGCCTATCCGGTGGACGTGAGCGCCTATAAATCCCCCAAGAACTGCAAACTGGGCGACATTTATGCGCCGGACGATAACACATTGCTGGTGATTGAACAGGGCGAACTGGCGGACGGTACGCTTTCCAACATTGTCTACCGCGCAGACCTCACAAATGCAACCGACATCACAAACGTCACCTATGACGGCAAAGAATTGGAATATACCGCCGACCCCGCCGCGCTCTCCGGCACGCTGACCTATATGACCAAAACGCAGGCAGTGAATCTGCGTGAAATGGGCTGGACGGCGGAAAAAGCGGAAGGGCTCTGTATGCTGGGCGACGGAAAAACGCTGGCGCTGATTATTGAGGACGATTTCGGTCTTTCCGGCGCGTCTGTGAATCCGAATGCCGGCGAAGAAGGACAACCGGCTGTCCGGTTAAACGAAATCTCCGAAGCGGACGCGGCAAAAATCTGGCTGGTACCGCTGAACGCGGCGCAGTAGACAAACAAAAGTCCGACTCGGAATAGACGGTTCCGAATTCACCTTCATTTCTAAACATAAACAAACG
This sequence comes from uncultured Clostridia bacterium, assembly GCA_946555455.1. Taxonomy (GTDB): domain Bacteria; phylum Bacillota; class Clostridia; order RUG12999; family RUG12999; genus JAAWTG01. The sequence continues at coordinate 9,162 of CAMNSU010000018.1, forward strand.
GCGGGAAACCTGTGATATCAGGTTTTCCGCCGTTTTTGATTTCTTTATCTATCGTTTTATTTCTTCTCCGGCGCAGCGGATTCATAGGTCGAAGCAACGCGCAAATCCGCCAGCCAACTGCTGATTTCGGTATTTCTGCCGCCATAGATACCCCATTTGGGGTCTACATAGTCGCAGTCAAACGTGCGGCAATAAAATTTGGTCTCTCCATTGTTTAATACCTGCAATTCTCCGTCGTAATAGAAGGAAATCCAGCCTTTTTGCGTGTCGTCCGATACATGAATCGCCAGCACATAGTCATGCCATTCATTCGGCGCAAACGGAATGTCCCAGCAAAGCGTCTCCCGTTCGCCGCTTTTTACCACAGGGTTAAACTGCATCAGCCCAAGCTGTCCGTCCGTGGGATTGATGGTGATGGGATAGTTTTGCAGCATGGGATTGACCTGTTCCTTGAATGCATATGCCTTCCATTGGAACCATGCATTTGTCGTCAGTTCCTGCGGCATATCAACCTTATACCGCCAGCCCAGATAATAGGTTTTGTCCTGTTCCACCGTCAACCCTTTCAGTCCGTGCACTTCATTGCGGTTCGCGCCGATATTTTTATGAAACTGAAACACTTTTCCATAAATCGGGTCGTCCACCACTTCAATGGAACCGCCCGGTTCTGTGTTCAGTTCTTTAAAATCTGCCGTACCGTTCTCCGGATTTGCATAGGCAATCAAATCAGGGCGCTGCGGATTCGGCGTGGGCGCCGGAATTCCCGCGGGACGCGGCGTGCGCATAGGCGGCGCGGGTGTTTCAATGGTAAACGTTTCACCGCTCACCTCCGGCGCGTCCGTCTGACCGCTGCGGTTATAGACTTCAAAGGAATAGATACTGACCGCTTGTGCGCCTGTAAACGCCGCGCGGACATATCTTGCTTTCACCGGAGAAAAATCAATTTGCGTACCTTGCTCTGAAAGTTTTTCTCCACCGGCAACGCGCATAAAATTGACATTGTCCGCCGAAACCAAGATTTCATAGTTCTCTGTGCGGTCTTTGTAGTCATACAGCTTCACGGTATCAAAAACGACCGCTTCCTCCAAGTCAACGCACAGCCACATAAATTCCGTCTTGCGGGACGCCCAGCGGGTTGCTAAATCCATGTCCGCCGCAAATTTGGGGTAATAGGAATCGTTCCAGGAATCACTGGCAGACATCGGTTTTTGATATGCCAAGTTGTCCAGCCCCTCCACCGGTTCTGTGGGAATCGGGTCGGGCGGCAGCGTGATTTCCACACGGGAAAGCGTGGCGTTCCAATATACCGGAATACCCAGCGCGTCGCCGATTGCTTTGAGCGGCAGATAGGTGAATCCCTCGATTGTCACGACCGGACGCTCTATGGAAAGCGCAGCGCCGTCCGACAAAATGGGGAAATCCGCCCGCTCTGCGGCGCTGACGTCAAACGGTTCCGGCACAGAAACCGCCTGCTGTTCTCCCGCCTTCTCCGACGTGATTTCGACCTGCCGCTGCTGTTCGTTCCACGTCACCGTCCTGTGAAGCGCCGTCCCCAAGCACCGAAGTGGCAAATAGGTATAGTCGTCTACTGTCACGACAGGCATATCTGGCGTATATGCGGCGCGGTTGATTAAAATGGGAAAATCCGCCGTTTCCACGCGCAGCGGCGCGTCCTGCACGGCGGCAACGCTGCCGCAAATCATAAGCAAACACGCTGCCGTCACAATAGTGATACATCTTTTCATAAACGTTCTCCTTCCGGCATATCAGTCCGCCAGCATACGGCTCATCACCGCTGCCGCTTCTGCGCGCGTTGCGTTTCTTTTCGGTTCAAAACATCCTGTGTCCGTTCCGGTCATCAGTTCATGGTAACTGACATAGCAAACCGCTTCCATTGCCCACAAGCCAATTGCGTCCGTATCCGCATAGGTCGGTCTGCATTCCGCCGGCACATCATTTCCAAATCCCAATTTCTTTGCCGCGCTCGCCGCCAGTTTACTCATTTCCTCCCGCGTAATCATGTCATTCGGACGGAACTGGCGATTCTGTGCAATCAGTCCGGCGTCCAGCGCAGTCTGCACCGCTCCGGCATACCAATCACCTGCCGACACGTCTTGGAATCCGTCCTGATACCGGCTTTCTTCCAGTTGCAGCAGCCGCACAATCATGGCAGTCCACTGCGCGCGCGTCAGCGTTTCGTCGGGACGGAACGCCCCATCTTCATCTCCGCGCACAATCCCTGCCGAAGCTACCCGCGTGACAGCGTCTTTTGCCCAGTGTCCCGCCATGTCATAGAAAGAAACCGTTTTGTTCGGGTCTATCTCCGGCGGCCTGGTTGGGTCGGTGGGTTTGTCGCCGCCCGGCTGTTGTTCCGGCGCTGCTGCAATGTCGTCCGAAACACCGTAGAGCTGCGCTTTGGTATACAAAATCCGTCCGAACCGCGAAATCCCTTTGACGCTCGCGCTAATGGCATTGGTGGTGTTGAGGATATGATATACTTCCTCATCATATAATCCCAAAACAATGTTTTCCGGATATAGCTGCGCCCGAAATCCTTTTCCTGCCCCGCCGTTCACCGCGCCGGAAAACACGTTCGGCGCTTGTTCAGGGTTGTAAATCACATATTTTATGGTGTTTGCAAACTTTTGCATGTGCTCCTGTGAAATGGTGTCATAGCCATATTTCATGGTGAGATGCAGTCCCGCAATGTCATATGCCATATGTGCGTCCACTGCGTCCTCCATTTTCCCGCCGTCCTGATGGTAGTTTGTTTCCTTGGGCCAATAATACCAATAATAATAGGTGTTTCCGTCTTTTTCACTTTCCACCATCTGGCTTAAAAACCAGTCCAGCGACGCCTGCACAATCTCTTTGTATTGCGCCGCTTTTTCAGGTTCCTCTCCCAGCAGTTCATGCGCTTTTGCCATATGAATCGGTCCGTGGTTAAACATCCATTGCTGGTTCCACGGAAATCCGCTTCCCGCGCGGTCGCCATAGTTGGACGCGCCGCCCATTGCAGCAAATGTCGCGTCGGTCGGAAACCGTTCATGTTTGGTCTGCGGGTCAATATAATAGGGAATCAAAAATTCCTGCAACGTTTCGTCGCACATTTTCACATAGGTCTTTGCGCGCTCCAGATAAGTTTTTCCATAGCCTTTCGGGTCGCCGTCCGGCACTTCTTTCTCCCAAATGTCCGGCGTGTTTAAAATACATTCCGCCACATATGCCACATGTCCCAGCACCAATCCGTTTTCCGAACCGGCATATTTTTCGTCCGGTTCGCCCAGCGCTTTATTGGGCCACGCTTTTTCCACTCTTCCGGTAAACACCGTTCGCCCGTCTCCGCCCGGCTGGTCGTTGCGCGCATATAAAATGGAATCCGCGCCTTTCAGCATTGGCTCCAGCAGGCGTGTGTCTTTTGTGATTTCATAGACCATACACATTCCGTCAATGTCCGCACCCGCCGCGCCATATGCCATGGCGTTTCCGACATTGTCTTTTGCCGTCTGATATTTTTTCTTTGTATATGCTGCAAACGATTCCAATTCGTCCTTCGACAGCGGCCCGTTCACGTCCGTGAACGCCATGGTTCCCGACGCTGCGCCCGGTTTGGGAAGCTGTGCGCCGTTTTCTTCCACTGCCGCAGAATGATAGACCTGCAACACCCAAAAACTCGGTTCTCCAGTTGACTCCACTGCCGTCAGTTTCACATACCGCGCTTGTACGGCGTCAAAGAGAATCAAGTGCGGCTGGTTCGCCTGATTGCCCAGCGTGCCGCCATCCGCCACTTCCTCCCAAACTTTGCCGTCAACAGACACTTCAACGACATATTTCTGGACGCGCAGCGAATAGTCTGCGGCGAGTATTTCGTCAAATTCCTTGACCTCGCCCAAATCGACCTGCACCCATTGGTTTGCCGTTTCTCCTTTTGCTGCGCTCCACCGCGTTTCAAAATCACCGTCCACGGCTTTATCCGCCGCATAGGTATCGCTCCACTGGGAACTTGCTTCCGCTTTTTTGCCGCGCGCCAAATCCAACTCTTCCGCCTCTTTTTTCGCGCCGGTCGAACCGGTAGGTGTCTCTTTTTCAGTCGAACCGGTAGATGTCTCTTTTTTAGAAAAATCACTTGAAATTTGTCGGCTTACTGTCTCTGCAATTGCTTTCGCGCCTGCCGGATTGGGATGAATCTTATCCTCAAAATTCGCCGCCATATTGCTGGTCGCCGTATATACGTCAATAACAGGAATATTATTTTTTTCTGCCATCTGCCGAATCGCTGGAATGATTTCGTTTTTGATGACGTCGGGCTGTATTTCATAATTCCCGTCGTCATATGCGCACGGCGGCAGCAATGCATATATTTTAGGATTGCTCTGCAGTTTCTGATAATGCTGTATCATTTCCAGATAGGTGTTTGCAAACTCATTTTTCCCTTTTTCCCAGTTTGCTGTTTTTGCATCATTCGTGCCCAGCATAATCAAAATAACGTCCGGCTGATAGTCTTTCACTTTATCAAAATTTTCATGGTTCCAAAACGGTCTGTCTGAAGTTTTGAGCATACAATAGCCGCTCGCGCCGAAGTTCTGCACTTCATAGCTATTGCCCAGCAATTTCCCAAGCTGCGCCGGATAACAATCCGTTGTCCGGTTGGTTAATTTGGAACCATAGGTAATACTGTCGCCGATACATGCCACTTTTATTGCCGCTTTCTCTGCCGATATACTCGGAACAAAGGTAACTGCCATGACAGCGGCAAGACATAGCGCTAATAATTTTTTCACTGAGGTCGCCCTCCTTTTTTTACAGCATTCTACTCATGACCGCCGCCGCTTCCGCGCGCGTTGCATAGCGCATAGGCGCAAACAAACCGTCATCTGTTCCGGTCATGATTTCCTGATAGGTCACAATGCGAACCGATTCCCGCGCCCATGCGCCGATAGCGTCCGCGTCCCGATAGAACAGTGTGAATTCTTCCGGTATCTCTTTGCCGGTTCCCAGTCTCACCGCCGCGCTCGCCGCCAGTTTACTCATTTCCTCCCGCGTGATGGGTTCATTCGGGCGGAAACTTTTGTCCTCTGCAATCAGTCCGGCGTCCAGCGCCGCCTGCACAAAACCGGCATACCAGTCCGCCGCCGACACGTCGCCGAACACGCCCAGATACCGTGTTTCTTTCAGTTGCAGCGCACGCGCTACCATTACCGTCCACTCTGCGCGCGTCAGCGTTTCATCAGGACGGAATGTGCCGTCCGCATTGCCTTTGACAATGCCCAGCGACACTGCCCGTGCGACAGCGTCTTTTGCCCAGTGCCATTGCATATCGGAAAATTCTATTGTGATATTCTGTTCTACCGGCGGTTTCACAACCGGTCCTGTTCCTGCCGGATTATTGTTGTTGTTTTCCGGCTGCTGCTCTTGTTTCACAACGCCGTCCTCTATGCCAAACATACGCGCTTTGGTATAGATTGTGCGTCCGAACCGCGCAATATTTGACGTAGCTGCGCCGACTGCGGATGACGTATTCTGCGTGTGATAGACCTTTTCATCATAGATCCCCAAAACAATGGGACATTCGTTCAAATGGGAACGCCGCTCATTATTGCCCATCGCATCTATTTTCCACGCAAACACATTCGGCGCCTGCGTTTCGTCATAAATGACATAATTGATGGTGTTTGCAATATTTTTCATATGTTCTTCGGAAATAGTGTCATACCCATATTCCAGCGCAAGAAACAATCCCATGATATCAAACGCCATATGTCCGATATCTTCCTTGGTTCCGCCGTTCATATTGTCCTTTTCCTTGGGCCAATACGGCCAGCTGTAGACCGTGTGTCCGTCCTTTTCATAGACGTCTAATTGTTCCAAAAACCAGTCCAGCGACACTTGCACAATTTCTTTATATTCCGCTATCATTTCCGCGTCGCCCTGCAACAATTCATTTGCTTTCGCCAGATGAATGAAACCGTGGTTAATCATCCATTGCTGGTTCCACGGAAACGCGTATCCAGCGCGGGAACTATAGCTTGCAGGGTCTGTCATGGTGGAGCGTGACGCTTCTTCCGTATAGCGTTCATGTTTCGTTTCAGGGTCGATATAGACCGGAATCATGAATTCCTGCATGGTTTCGTTACACATTGCCACATAGGTTTTCGCGCGTTCCAGATAGGTTTTTCCGTAGCCCTTGGGGTCGCCGTCCGGCACTGTTTCCTCCCAAACGCTCGGCGTATTCAAAATACATTCCGCCACATACGCCACGTGTCCCAGCACATTGCCGTTTTCCGAACCGGAATAGGTTTCGTTGGGCGCGCCGATTTCTTTGTTGGGCCAGCATTTTTCCACTTTTCCTGTGAACACCTTGCGCCCGTCGCCGCCCGGCTGGTCGTTGCGCGCATATAAAATGCCGTCCGCGCCGCGCAGCATGGGCGCCAGCAAACGCGTGTCTTTTGTGATGTCATAGACCATACACATTGCGTCAATCGCCGACTCGTCCTTATATGCCATCTTATTGTCCAGATTGTCTTTCGCCGGCTGATATTTTTTCTGCGCGTATGCCACAAACGATTCCAGTTCGTCCTTTGTCAGCTTTCCGTTAATATCCGTATATGCCATAGAACCTGTTCCCACGCCCGGTTTGGGCAGCGACACATTTTGGTCTGCCATTTCCACCGAATTGTATACCTGTAGAACAAACAAACTTGGCTCCGAACTTGCTTCTACTATCGTTAATTTCACATACCGCGCTTCCACCGCGTCAAAAGAGATGGCATGAGGCTGGTTTGCCTGATTGCCCAGCGTACCGCCGTCCGCCACTTCTTCCCAAACCTTTCCATCGTTTGAGATTTCCACCAGATATTTTTGTGTGCGCAAACCATAGTCCGCCGTCAGCACAGTATCAAACTCTGCCGTTTTACCCAAATCGACCTGCACCCATTGATTTGCTGTTTCACCTTTTGCCGCGCTCCAGCGCGTATCAAAATCGCCGTCCACTGTTTTCCCCGCTGCATAACCGTCGTTCCACTGGGAACTTGCTTCCGCTTTTTTGCCGCGTGCCAAATCCAAATCATCCGCCGTTACCTCTGCGCGCACGCCGGTACCCATCAGCGTCAGCAACAGCAGCAGCGCCAAAAAAATACCGCTTCTTTTTGTCTGTTTCATACTTTGCCTCCTTTGACATCTAGGCTGACGGGAGTCTCCCGTCAGCCCAAGACACATCTTATTCAAAGAAATAAATCTCCATTGCTTTTTCATAGTTCGTCCGTACCAGCATTTTGGTGCCCGGCTGCAATTCCACCACCGAACGTTTGAGAACGTCCATCTTGGAACCTGTACCACTCACGGAATAAATATTCGCCTGCGAGAGCGGAACCGGTTTTCCGTCGATAGGACCGCCCGAGAAGAACCCAATACCGTCCACCACTTTGTCCAGCGTCATATAGCAGCACCGAATCACACGCGCGGTGTCCGACCCGCCATACATGTGGAGCTGTCCGTCAGGCTCCAGCGCACTGATGTAGATTGGTTTGATATAACTCAGTTCCTGTTTATTGTTGGTGTTATATTCTACAAAATCGCCCACCTTGAGTTCAATGCTGTCGCCGTCTACCTGTCCTTTGGTTTTCGTGAAATACAGTTTCCCGCCCGCATAGGTCACGTTCATATGGCTGGTGGGGAAATTCGCGCCCGCTTGAACATTGGAGCGGTCTGTCTCCATTTCCTCGCCGGTATAGGCAACCGCTTCATTGCCGTTCACTTGGAACACCACTTTGTAGCGCACTTCATTGTCCGCGCCCACAGACGGCACAATTTTTTTCAGCAGCGCCAGATTTGCCGATTGGCTGACCTTGCTGCCGGAACCGCCGTTGCTGTGAATCACCACGCGTGGAATACGTTTTGCCGCGTCCGCGTCATAAACCTCCATTTTATAGGTGGAACGGTTGGTCAGCAACGATTTGCCGCCCGCCTGAAATCCTTCGTCATCCGTGATGTCGGTAGGGATTTTAAACACTTGTACGTCGCTTGTCACCAAATAGTCTCCGCCGATATAGTCCCTGTCATATTGCACGGAACTATAGGCTTTGGACAAGCGCAGGCTGTCTGTTTCCGCCTGTCCCGCCGTTTTGATTTCCCGCACTTCGCCGTCGCCGTTCACGCGGAACAAAATGAGCTGACCTTTTGTTTCGCCCTTTTCGCTGTCCCACAGCGCCGGATTCGTCGCCAAAGTTTCTCCCGAAACTTTCGTACCATTGAGCGATACGGTGGGCGCGCCGTCATATACCGTCAGTTTCCCGCCTGCCGGCAGGATTTTAAACTGTACTTTGCCCATAGATACCGACGCTGCGCGCACCAGATACCCATAGATTCCTTCTTCGGTGTCGTCGCTCACGCCCGCAATTTTTCCGTCGCGGTCTAAATAGAAGGTTGCGACCTGTCCGACGCGGAGCGAAGCCGCACGCTGTCCGTCCTCGCCGCGCGCAACATCATAGCGTGTCCCGTCTATCACAATCACGTCGCCGTCATCTTCCACTGCCTCCACCTTTTTTGCCTTCAAGGTATTATTCACAATTTCCAGCGTGGTTAGATTGCCGTCCAGACTGCGCATCACGGAAACCGTTGTGTTTGCCGACAGTTTCCCGATTTCAGACGCTTTCCCGCCGGAAATCACATTCACGCTTGGATTCTTGTTTTGGCTGTTAAACGGAATCGTGTCGTTTGCCACGGTATCCGTCAAACCAAAGCCCTTCAAATAAATGTTCTGCGCGTTTTGGTCAACGCCTCTGATTTGATACGTCACAAAATCTTCAATGAACACCGTATCATAACTGCCGTCGTTTCCGTTGTCCAGCAGCGTCACTTTACCGTTGCGCAGCTTCAAATCTTTTTCCGTCAGCGCGATAGCGGTTCTTCCGTTGTAAATGAAAGCGCAGTCCGCCGCAAGCGTTTCTGTCCGCTGTTTTCCGGCCGTATCGATATATCTGATTTGCGCCACGGAAAAAGCAGTGATATCATCCGCGGAAATTTCCACGGTTGCCGCTCTGTACGGCTGCATATATACCACCGTTTGCTCCTCGTTTTCCATGCGCGTGTAGCATTTCACCTGATAGCCCAGCAGATGGTTGTAGTTCACATTGCCCTGCCGGAACACCGTACCGCCCACTTCAATTTCACCGTCGTTCACACCTGCGCCGCCGCCCAGCGACGTGAATTGGTTTGCGCTTACCACGCCTTGGGTCATCTGTAAGTCCATGTGTTTGCGCAGCAGCGTATCCCCTTCTGTCGTGATATACTGATAGCTGCCGTTGCCGCTCGCCAGACCTGTCATCAGTTCCACGTCCAGCGCATTGAACATCATTTGATACAATCCGCCTTTTGCAATGGCGCCGTCCGTCTCCCGCGACACTTTCCCGAGGATTTTTAAATCCGACGCCACTGTTAAATGTCCGACCGGATATCCGCCATTTACCTCTGCTTTCACGCCGTATCCCAGCAGACAAACCATGATTTTCACAGCTTCCTGATAGGTCAGGCTGTCCTGCGGGCGAAACAATCCGTCCGCAGGTTCACTAATAATATTTAAATCGCACAGCATACGCACTGCGCCCGCCATTTCCGGTTCTTTCACGTCCAAAAACCGCATACCGCCGGCATTTTTGGTATAGTCTGAAATGCCGAGCAGCCGGCACAGCAACAGCGCGGTTTCGCCGCGGGTGATACCTTCCGCCGTGAGCCCATCCACTTCTTTTTGTGTTAGAATACCAATTCCTGCCAATGTCTGCGCCGCTTCCATATATTTTTCCACAGACTGTTGTCCTGCAGCGGTATCAGGCGTATCCTCCGCCATAACCGCGCAGCTTCCGAGCGCAATGACAACCGCCAGGATACAAGGGAGCCAACGTGCTTTTCGTTTCATCATCATGTTCTCCTTTCCGCGTCCTAACGCTGCATTGCTTCATAAATCATTTTTGCCGCTTCGGCGCGCGTTGCACTGTTTTCCGGCGCAAACCGGTTGCCGCCAACGCCGCCTACCATGCCCGCGCCGCGCAGTGCGTTCACGGCTTCCGCCGCATAAGGCGCAATTTCCTGCGCGTCGTCAAACGCTGCCGCCGGTATGGTCTCTTCCAGAGAAATTTTCTTTTTCTGGCACACACGGTAGAGAATCAGCGCCATATCCTGCCGCGTGATTTCCTGTCCCACGCCGAACTGTTTCGCCGTGATACCGCTGACAATACCGTTTTTCATGGCGGAAGCAATATAGGAATAGTGCCACATGTCGGGCGTGGTATCCCGCATCTCCGCCTGTGCGTTTTCATCATAATAGCCGAACGCCATGACAATCATTTTCACAAATTCTTCTCTCGTGACCGTCCTCTGCGGTTCAAACGATTCCGCCGGACTGAGCACCTCTTGATATAACAGGTAATACACAGCGTCTTTTGCCCATGCCGCCTGGTCTAAATCTTTGAAATAGGCATTTTCCCAAGCCGGTTTTTGTGAATCTCCGCTGCCGGTCGGCTGACCTGTCGGATTTCCATTGCTGCCGCCCTGCTGCACAAACGACGTATTGCTGCCGGAACCGGAGGGTCTTGCTCCCCCTCCGCCGCCACCGCCGCCCGTGGTTCCGCTGTTCGTGCCCGGATTCATTGACGCCACTTTGGCGGAAAACCGCGCCGTCTGTTTCACGCCGCCCATGGAAACCGTCGCGGTCAATACCGCGGACGCATTCGCTCCTGTCGCTGGACGTGTCACGGTTCCGTCCGCGCCCAGCGCCGCCGCGTTGCTGCTTACCCATGTGATGGTGCTGCCTTCAAATCCTTTGGTCGGCAGTGTGATATTTTGCGTCAAGGCATTTTGCAAAAGTTCTTTCATATAAGCTGCCAGCGCGTCAACATCCGCCTGTACCGCCTCCGCGTCGGGCAGACATTTTTTCACGGTGATTTCATAGTCCCATGCCGTTTTTGCTTCGCCCAGTGTGAAAACAGCGTGCAACCGCACGGTTTTGTCCTCCTCCGTATTGGACGGACGCGTGACTTTGCCTATCGCGCCGTCGATTTCCACCGCCGCAGGGTCGGAGGACGTCCATGTAATGGTAATGCCGCCCGGCAGGGTCTGGTCTAACGGAATATCTCTGTCTATTTTTTCGCCGTCAAACGGTTTGTATGCTCTCACCGCCGCCAGCAGTTCGTCTGTTCCTTCCGCCTTTGGCACGCCATAGGCATTCGCGCTTTCTACGCGCTGCCCTTTTAGACCGTTTGCGTCAGCCGGCACAACGGCAAATTTTAGATATTTCCCGCCGTCCGTCTCTTTCACCGTATAGGTTTTTCCTGTTTCGTTTACAATCAATTGATATCCGCTGTTTTCCTCAAAGGATTCATACCAGCTATATTCTGATGTACCCTCCGCCACGTCGGGATTGACATAGGTATATTCTCCTGTCAAAACGCCGCCGTTTTCCGTCACGGAGACGTTCGCCGCTTTGGGCACAAATCCAGGTTTCAGTTCGTAGTTTTTCACAAACCGCGTGCCGTATGCCGTCACTTCCACTTTGCAGCCGGCTGTCACCGCACCGCTTGTCACTTCATTTCCGTCCGCGTCCACAATCCGCATCGCTGCGCCTTCCGCCGCTATCAGTTTGGACAGCACCGTCGCCGCGTTTGCCGCGTCCGCAAGGGAAATGTCCGAAATCACGCCTTGCTCCAAATCCACCGCATATTCTGCGGAGGAAACGTTCACACCGCCGCGCAGGTAAATCCAAAAATGATTCACGCGCCACAGTCCGCCGTCATATGCAGTAACATACAACATGAGATAGCGCGCCCGCACGGGTGCGTCCAAATAGTGCGTGTTCTCTGTAATCACCTTATCAGACGCAAATCCGCCTTTTGCGGCAAGGATACCGTTCTCCGGCTCGGTGAAATCCTCTGTGGAATAGCGGATTTCATAGCCTGCCAGCCGTCCGCTGGTGTCTTTCACGCGGAACATATCCACTTCCTGCACAGAGCCTAAATCCACTTTTGCCCAACTGGCTCCCGCCGTCGTTGGCGTCCAGCCTTTTTTGTCGCTGGCAGCGTCCTCTTGGAAAATGTTTTGGGGATGGCGCGGCAAGCCGTCGCCTTTATCCACATACATGCTGCTTGCTGTATACGCCGATTCGTCCAGCCCTTTGGCAATATTGGGCAATATGGTGAGCTGCACGGTATATTCTTTTGTTGTCACGCCGTCCTCCGCCGTCACTTTCACCTTCATACTGTCCGCAATGCTGCCGCTTGTGACTTCCGTCACGCCGTCATTTTGCAGCACCGTGATACTCGCACCTGCCGCCGCAGTCAGGTTTTCATGAAACTCTGCCACGCTCGGCGCTGCGCCGTCCCGCACCACAATGCGTCCCGCTGCCGCGTCCACCAGATAGACGCCCGAAGAAAGGGTCGCATCCGTGGAAACAACTTGCAGCCGAATGGTATACGTTTTTGTCACGTTTCCGTTTTGGCTCGTCAGTTTCAGGCTCATGCCGTCCGCAATATTGCCGCTTGTCACCTGTTCTGTGCCGTCCAGCACTTGATAGCTTGCGTTGGGAACGTCCAGTTCTCCCGTAAACTCTGCATAGCTGACGGTGGAAGCGGTAGGCACGGTAATGGTTTCCGCCGCCGCATCAACCATATATTTTCCTGTTTTGGAGGAAACGGAAACGTCGCTGCCCACCTCGCGGAACGTGATGGGATACGCCGCTGTCACTCTTGGCGTTCCTGTCGTTTTGTCCACTGCCAAAAGCCGCAGCTCCATGCCGGTTTCCACATTGCCGCCTGTCACTTCCCCATTTCCTTGAAACAGCTTTTTCTCCGCTGTCTCATTCGGCTGCTGCAACGCGTCAACAATGGTGATATCCTCCAAAAACGTCTCTGCTGTGATAGCATTTTGCGCCACAATGTCAATGGTTTTCGCGCTGTTGTCAATTTTCGTGTCCGCGCGGTTTGTGGAAATTTCCGCCGCCGCGTCCGCACCGTAGACTTCCCATTCCATGATATCCAGCGACCAGTCTGTCTCACTCTTTGTCCATGCTTCTGTAATTTGCAGCATCACATAGCGCGCTGTGAACCATTTAAAATTCTCCAGTTGAATGACTTCGTTTTGTTCACTGTTTTTATAGGTTTCATCATTGGTTTTGGAAACTGCAATGGGCCATGTCTCTTCCGTGATATAGTCTTTGGGCATATCGGAGATATAGCAGTTTGCTGACGAATGATTCTTAATCGCATATTCCGCCGGCAACTCCGTACAATAGCGTAGATTGAACGACTTCAGACGGTTGCGGTCCTCACCCGGCACGCCGGCGCCGGAATATCTGACTTGGTTATATTCCTTGATGGCGCTGCTGTGAATCCGTTTCACTTCGCCCAAATCAATGAAAATGTAGCCGCCCGCTTCCACATAAGCTCTTGTCCCCAAATCTCCGTCCGTCATATTTTTATTCGGACGCGACGCCAACACAACTCTGTTGTTTCCTTCTTTTGTCGCCGCTTTTTTGTCCAGCGCCAAATTTTCGTCGCCCGCCACTGCGCCGGTTCCGAAGGTATCCGCCGGGTCGGGCGGCGGTGTGCTGTCCGATACGGTAATGGTTACAGCCGGATTCGTTCCGCCGTCCATTTCAAACGTCAGCGTCTGCTGCCCGTTTGCCTGTTTCGCCAAATAGCTGCTGAGAATGGTATACACGCCACCGCTGACCGTATAGTCTGTTCCTGCCGTCAATGGGGTTTCGCCGTTTTTCAGCGCAGCAAGCGTATAGTCGCCTGCGCTTAGCGTCACCGCAATGTCTTTGTGATTGTCGGCGCTTACGTATTTATCATAGCTTGCCGTATTCGGCGATACGCTCGCGTTTACTTTTGCCGCAAACGCCGCTTCCAACGTCACATTTCCCGCCGGCATGGTGAATGTCAGCGGATTCTCCGTCTTCTGCGTTTCTGTCAGCGTGAGTCCCGTCGCCGTCCAGCCTGTGAATTTATTACCGGCAGTCGGCGTAGCTTCCACTGTTACATTCACGCCCGCTTCAAAGGGTCCGCCCGCTGTCGTCACGGCGGCGCTGCCTTTTGCCGCGTCCGCGCCGGCTGCCGTTACGGTATAGGTCGGCGGCGCAACAGGAGAACTGTTTGCTACGGTAATCGCTACGGTCGGATTCGTCCCGCCGTCCATTTCAAACGTCAACGTCTGCTCTCCGTTTGCCAGCGTATCCAAATAACTGCTGAGAATGGTATATACATCACCGCTGACCGTGTAGTCTGTTCCTTGTGTCAATTCAGTTTCGCCGTTTTTCAGCGCGGCAAGCGTATAGTCGCCCGCGCTTAGCGTTACCGCAATGTCTTTGTGGTTTTCGTGGCTCTCGTATTTATCGTAGCTTGCCGTATTCGGCGATACGCTCGCGTTTGTTTTGGGTGTATTGTCCGCTACGGTGATGGCATATTCCGCCGTCACGGTTTCGCCTGCTTTGAGCTGCAATTTTTGCCCGCTCGCCAAATTGCCGCTCACTTCACTGCCCGCTCCGTCAACAATCGCCATTTCCACCGCTTCGCCCGGCTGCTGCAGCGCGTCAATCACGGTGATATCATTCAAAAAGTCTCCCGCCGCAACCGCATTTTCCGCGTCCACGGAAATGGTTTTTGCGCTGTTGTCAATCGTGGTATCCGTGCGCTCTGTAGAGATTTTTGCTTCCGCCTCCGCACCATAGATTTCCCATTCCGTCATATGTACAGAACCGTCAGCGCTGTCCGCCATCGGTAAGCGCAGCAGTACATACCGCGCTGTGAACCACTCAAAATTATCAATTGTCACCGTTCCGTACGTTGCCTTTGCCGCAGTCCCTTTACGATATTCCTCGTCCGCCGCGTATGCCGCGCCGCGCGTCCAGTTTGCCGCAAGTTCCGTATCCAGCGCCGTTGCATTAGTTTCTATGATACCCTCCATGTTCACCGGCGCTTCGTTTCTATAATAGAGTTCGATTTCCCACAACCGCTTTGCATTCGCTGCCATCACTCTTTCCGAAACCGCTGTGCTGTGAATGCGGTAGGGTTTTCCCAAATCAATATAAATATAATGAGACGGATGATTGCTCACGCTGCCGGAGTTCTTTTTCCCACTGTATACAACCGCACGCTGGTTTACTCCCGTTTCTTCATTCCTCGCACCATTTGTTATATATGTAATGTAATAAGCACCATTGACATAGTTTGTCACAGGTGTTTTCCCTTGCGCCAGATTCGTGTCGCCTTCCACTGCACCCTTCATATTCGTTGTCGGCACCGAAACGCCTGCCGCGCCGGTGTTCACGCCAAAGGCAGCGAACATCATCATGCCCGCCAGCAGGACTGAAATCCATTTTTTCATTGAGGTTGCCCTCCTTTTCCCGGCGGGGCAGCCGCCCCGCCGTGTTCCTGTTCAAAAACAATTCAAATACAATTAATGTTTATAGTTCTCGTCATAAACGCTCTGATAGAGCTCCACATAGCGTTTCAGTCCCATATCGTTCAAACGTTTCAGATAGCTGTCCCAGTCGGTATCCAGCGATTTTTCGCCGCTGATAAACGCCGCGATGCTCTGTTCCAATTCCGAATGGATTTGCGTTTGCAGTTCCGTGAACTCGGTGGATTGCTCCTGATTGAAAAACAGTTCCGGAAGACTCTTATCCACGCCATAGGGTTCATAGAGTTCCTTGGTGGTGTTATACAGAATTTTTTCCGTTTCGTCGCTTTCCTCCGCCGCCATACCCAGACGCATTTTTTCATCTAAACTATATAAACCGGAATTCGTCCAGTTGGAATTTTGCAGAGAACCGAATTTTTGAATAGCTACCCATGTTGCCGGATTTCCGTCCAGCCCTTTTTGCCCTTCTTCCGCTTTTTTCCAGCCCACGCCTTCTTTGCCGTATTGGCTGGTGAGCGTGCCTTCCATGCTGTAGAAATAGTCTGCCCAGCGGATTGCCGCAATGGTGTTTTTGCAGTTTTGCGTGATGTTAAACGCATTGCCGGAATATGCCGGTATTTTCTTGGGCGTTTGCTGCACGCCGTTTGGCCCTTTCAGCGGCGCAATGGCTTTATAGTCTTTATAGCGTCCGCTGTCGCCGCCCGCAATGGTGAACATGCCGAACCACAGCGCCGGCGCGCTTCCCAAAACCGGCACGCCCGGATTTTCACCCAGCGCGGTCAATGATTTACGATCCATCACCAAGCTGTCCTTGAGCAGCAGTCCTTCATCATATAAACGGTGCAGATACCGCAGCCCTTCCCGATATTCTTCTGTGTCGCCGATAAATTTCACTTTGCCGTCCTCCACCATCATGCGGTCGGAGTTGCAATAAACAAAGGAATTCATCAAAAAGTCGAACGCGCCGGTGGTGTTCATTGCCGCCAGCGGGATTTCGTCCGCCTGCCCGTTGCCGTTGGGGTCGCGTTCTTTAAACGCCTTGAGCATTTGATAATATTCCTCCGTGGTGGTCGGCGTTTTCAGCCCCAATTTATCCAGCCACGGCTGGTATACCCACATTTTTGTGCTGTAGGTGGAATGGTAAACATCGTTAATCTGCGGCAGTCCGAAAATTTTGCCCTGCGGCGTTTCCAGCCGCTGCCGGATGTCCGGATGGGTTTCCAAAGTTTCTTTGAGATGTTTGGTATGGTTTTCAATCAAATCCGTCAAATCAACAAAAATGCCCTGTTCGCCGTAGACCAACTGCTCCGAACGGTTAATGTTGCAGTTCAGCATGATGTCCGGATAGTTTCCGCTTGCCAGCATCACGTTTTTGGACTGCGACAAATCTCCCGACGCAATTTGCCATTCAATGGCAATGTTTGTTTTTTCTTCATACCATTTGGTAAATTCGTTGGTGGAAAAATCCTCCACATACTGCGATTTCGGTGCGAAAACCGAAAGCGTAATTTTTTCCTGTGTGATGGGGTAGTCCCCCGCGCCGCCGTTTAACGCCGCTTCATTTTGTACTACCGCATTGCTTCCGCAGCCAGCCAACATAGACATTCCCAGCAGCGCCGCAAGTATCGCCGTCCCTCTTTTTTTGTTTTTCATGTTTCCCTCTCCCTTCTTATCCTTTCACGGAACCTACCATGATTCCTTTGACGAAATATTTTTGTACAAATGGATATATCATCAGCATTGGAAGGCTTGAAATCACAATCAATGCATTTTTCAACAGTTCGCCCATGAGTTCTTTTCTGCTGGACGTCACCATGTCCGCCATCACGTCCTGCGTGGTGTTCATGATCAAAATGTCGCGCAGCACCAATTGAATGGGGTGCAGGCTTTGATTCTGCAAATAGAGCAGTGCGGCGAAAAAGGAGTTCCACTGTCCCACCGCATAGTATAATGCGATAACCGCCAGCACCGGCGTAGAGAGCGGCAGCGCAATTTTCCACAGGAATCCGAAGTCGTCGCAGCCGTCCAGTTTTGCCGACTCCAGCAGTTCGCCCGCAATGCTGTTTTGGAAATACGTCCGCATGATTACCACGTTCCAAACGCTCATTGCCGACGGCAAAATCATTGCCCAGCGCGAGTTGAGCAGTCCCAGCGATTTCACCAGCAAATAGTTCGGAATCATACCGCCGCTGAACCACATGGTGAACGCAAACATCATGGAGATGAATCCGCGCGGGCGGAAATCTTTCCGCGACAGCGGATATGCCGCCAGCACAGTGACCATCATGCTGACAAGGGTTCCGACAATCATATAGTAGAAAGAATTACCAAATCCCGTCCAAATCCGTTTGTTTTGGAACATAATCTGATATCCTTCCAGCGTCGGGTTCACCGGCCACAGCAGCACCTGCCCTGCCATCAACGATTCCGCGCTGCTAAAGGAGGCGCTGACCACATAAATAATCGGGTATAATACCAATAGGAAAAAAATGCTGAGCACTGTCAAATTGACAACATGAAATACTTTATCGCCGGCGGAATCCCGAATCGGCGTGTTTTTATGTACCTTTTGTTTCATATCTGCTCCTCCTTTCTACCACAGTCCCGTTTGGGTTAATTTATTGGATATTTTATTCACTGCAAATACCATGATAAAGGAAATGACGGAGGTGAACAGCCCGATTGCCGCCGGATAGGAATAGTTGGCAAGCGGCGCCGCGATACCTGTTTTATATACATAGGTGCTGATAACCTCCGAAACCTCCAGGTTGGTGGGGTTCTGCATGAGGAAGATTTTGTCGAATCCCACCGACAACACATGTCCGCAATCCCGAATGAGGGTAATCATAATGGTTGGCAAAATGCAAGGCAAGTCAATATGCCAAATACGTCTGACCAAACTCGCGCCGTCCATGATTGCCGCTTCATGCAGCTGCAGGTCTACGCCGCTGAGCGCCGATATGTATAGGATAGAACCCCAGCCCGCGCTTTGCCAAACGCCTGTCCAGACATACAAAGACCGGAAATATTTCGGTTCGCCCAAAAAGTTCACTTTATGCCCTGTGAACATTTGCAGCAAGCTGTTCACAACACCTGTTTGGTTGTTAAACACCTGCATGATGATACCGACCATGACAACCACAGAAATAAAATGCGGCATGTAGGTCACCATTTGCACCGTCTTTTTAAAATGTTTGCTCTTGACATAGTTGAGTCCGATTGCCAGTAAAATAGGTACCGGCAGTCCCGCAAGCAATGAATAGACGCTGATGGTGATGGTGTTTTTAATCAACAGCCAAAATTGATAGGTTTTCACAAACCGTATAAAATGTTGAAGCCCTACCCACGGACTGCCCCAGATTCCTTTGGACGGAATGAAATTCCGAAATGCAATCTGTGCGCCATACATGGGAAAATAGGCAAACACCAGAATAAATGCTACCGGTAATATTATCATTACATACAGCTGCCAATTTTTTTTGAAATCTCCAAATATCCATTCCCGCTTCACTTTTTCTTTTGGTGCGGGCTGCATATTTCGAGTTGCCACTGTTTTTTCAGCCATCGTTATTCCTCCTTATGTTCCCCTCCAGTTCCCTGCGGCGCCGGACGCCGTGAGGCGAAGGGTGTTTTGGCTTATGCATTTATTATACAGTGGTCTGCGCCCAAAAGCAACGCACAACTAGCCATATCGGCACACAAATTTCTTCCTGCCGCCGTAAAAGCGGCTGTCGGCAGAAAACCCGCACAAATTCGCCCTGTTTCCCGCCATTTTATGGAAAATATTCGCTCCCCATACTCTTTTCCAGATGAAAATACACTTTTCTACATTTCTTTCCCTGCACGCGCTTCCCCTTCTCCCACGCGCATTTCAGCCGTTTTTCCCCACCGTCTCCGCTATTGCGCATTTTGAAGAGATATGATATAATAAGTCTATATCGAAAGGGGGACTCATTCCGGCTCGTTTTACTCGCCGTCAAGCCGTCCCCCTTGTCGGAATCCCCCTAAGCAGCGTCCTTCACTCGCGTGTCGTGTCTCATACTTCGACACTCCGGACGCTGCAGAGTATGCAATCTTCGGCACATGTCCGAAGATTGCATGAATGGAAAGTAGTCCGGTTCCGGTTACTTACCGTAGAACGCTACAATAAAGACAAGCACTAAAGCTCTCCGCAGGAGCCAAAGGGGGGCAAAGGAGCGGAGGATATTTACCCTCTGGGGCACGCGTCCCTCAGAAAAAGTAAATGGAGGAGAAAATGGGGGCTCTAAGCGGAGGGTATTTCCCTCAGAAAAAGTAAGAGGGGGAGGATTTGGGCATAGCCCAAATCCGGAGGACATTTTTCACGAGGGATATACCCGTAGCGAAATTCGGGGGACATTTTCAAGGGGGAAATATCTGGAACGACATTCGGGGGGCGAAGCGGAACGCCAGAAAGTTTTTGGTACTTTTTGTCGGCAAAAAGTACATATCAGTCACGCAAGTGACTGGTATCACCCCCCCGCAGGAAAAAAAATCCTTCCGGTAGGGAAAACAAATCGTTGCCGGGCAACTATTTATAAGACGTATTTTACAGCCCCTGTGTTCCATGTAAAAAAACGGTATGAAAAACCGTTCTATATCAACTAAAATTCCCTATGAAACTATCAGATAGGAGGCAGCGCGCATGTTACATCGAAAATGGAAATCGGATTTGCTTCTTTTGCTAAAATTCGTTTTCCCCTTTCTGCTTGTCATTGCCATTCCCATGACGGCAAGCTACGGTCTGAGCAGTTTTATGCTCCGGACGCACCGCAGGGACGTTCTGGATTCCTATTCCGTCATGCTGAAAAACAACATGCATTCCATTGAATATGAATTTTCCCAAATAGAATCCACCATTGACAGCATGGCGCGAAACAAAACTATCACGCATTTTCTGCAAGCAGACAGCTATCCCATTTCCGAACTTCGTTTGTTGTCCCAAGCGCTCAATTCCTACAACATTCAGGACGATTTGATTCAAAATGTGTTTTTATATAACCCCCGTCTGGATTACATTGTCGATATCTGGCGCGGCTATTTAAGCGCCGCGTCTTTTTGGGACGCGCATATGCAAAGCAGCGGCGCCGATTATGACAGTTGGATTGCCGCCTTGCGCGACATGAAATGGGTGCGTCGGTACGACGGCTATCCCTCTCAGGACGACACAGGTTACCGGACGCTTTCCTACACGCAATCCGTCCCGTTTAAATATCAGCCGACAGGACATGGAAAAATTGTGATTCTGCTGAATCAGGAAACGTTGCTGCAACGATATGCCGATTTGTTTTCCGGCAATGGAGAAAATCTGTTTATTCTGGACTCTGGCGGCAATCTCCTGTTGTCCATGGATCGCGGCGGCGATTTAAACGCCCTGCCGGAATTCGTCCGCGCGGGCAGCGACCCACTTATCAATCGTCCTGTCTCTATGAATGGTCAAAAATTTATCGTATCACGGTATGTCAGCAGTTCCGGCAATCGGACTTACATCTATCTCATTCCGGAGCGCGATATCATGTCCGGCGCAGATGTCTTGAACCGCGTTGTGATGGTGCTTTGTTTTCTCGCGCTGCTGCTGGGCGTTATCGCCAGCATTGCCGTCGCCTCCAAAAAAGCCAAAAGTTTTACGCAAGTAACTGCTATGATGGACAAATATGGCGTGCGTATCCGCGAAAAAATGGGGCTTTCCGATATCCGCAAAAACGAATACGATTATCTGCGGGACGGCATGGACCAATTGGTGACAGACAATCTGGAATATAAGACGGAACTGGACCAGCGACGCGCCCATTCTGTTTATCAAGTGATGGACAAACTGCTGAACGGTAAATATACCTCTTCTGATATTTTGTCGCAAGACCTCGCGCTTGCCGGCATGGATTTGCACGCCCCCAAACACGTCCTGCTTATTTTGCAGCTGGGACGGGAATACCGGCTGGATATCGGCGGCAAAAATGTGAAAGAATTTATCCGCGACAGTCTGTATCTGACGGTGAACGAATATTTTTACCTGCACGAAACCAGCGCGCGCAATCTGGCGCTGCTGTTTTCCTTTGACGCGCCCGACGACGATATCTATCACGCGCTGACGGGCATTGTCTCTAAAATTCGCACCAGTCTTGCCTATCCCTATGACATTGAAATGACCTTTGGCGCGTCCGATATTTGTTCCTTGGACAATATCGGTCAGGCGCTTTCCCAAGCGATGGTTGTCATTGAATATAATGCGCTTGGATATAATACGCAGCTTTTGTTTCACAAAGATTTGCCCAGCGACGCGGACTGGTTTTATTATCCTGTTCAACTGGAAAACAGGCTGTATAACTATGCGGTTATCGGCGACAAGGCGGAGGTGCAAAACACGCTGGACGAAATTTATAATGAAAATTTTGTCCGCCGCAGCCTTTCTGTTGTGAGTGCGGAAAAGCTCATCCATTCCCTGCATTCCACCACAAGCAAAATTGTCGGCAGCAGCGGCAACGCGCTTTCCTTGCAAGACGGCAACTCCATCACAGAGGTCTTTTGGAATGTCAACGATATTTTGCAAAAGCACTGTGACGGCGTTTTGGCGCAAAACAAGCAGGAAAACAAAAATACCACCGAAAAAATAAAAGAGTATATCGACAGCAGTTACACCAATCCCGATTTATCCCTTTCGGATTTATCCATTCGCTTTAACCTCAACGAAAAATATCTTTCCTCTTTGTTTAAAGAGAATATGGGGCAAAAATTTTCCACCTATGTGGAAAATCTGCGCATGGACGCCGCGTGCCGTCTCATTGCGGAAGGTCAGCACCAAATCCGCGATATCGCGCAAATGATAGGCTATACCAACGACGTCAGCTTCCGGCGCGCGTTCCGCCGCTGCAAGGGTATCACGCCCTCCGCCTATGCGGAAAAACTGAAACAGTAACTTTTCCAAAACACAGGCAGCCATGTTCAGGAATTTTTCCTAAAACCGGCTGCCTGTTTATTTAAAAACCGCGCGTTATGATAAGCGATTCTTTTCCCAAAAAGCACATATCTTTTGAGAGAGACGTGTGCCCCAGAGGGTACGTGTGCCACGGATGGTGCGCGTGCCCCAAAGCGATATGAAAAGCGGTTTGCAGGCGCGGCATTTGCGAAAAATTTTCCCTGCATGGCGCAAGCATATTCAACTTTTGTTTGCCTATCCGCGGCTGACCTCCGTACACATCAGCAGAAACGCGCCCATGCCATGCAAATCGTTTGTCACAATGGGACGGTCAAAATAATAATCGAGATAGTTCACGTTGGTACCAACGCATACGCCTGTGACATTCAGCATACCGCCGTCAAAATTTGTTTTGTTGATGACGCCGCGGTATCCTGCTTGCAGCATATCGTCAAATTCCGCGCCAATGATGCCGATATTCCGCGCTTTGGCAATGGCATAGGTAAACAGCGCGGTACAGGAAGTTTCCTCCCAGTTCCGGCTCTCATCTGTGAGATTCAGCACTTGGTACCACATTCCCGTTTTGCTGTCCTGATATTTCCTGATTGCGTTTAAGTATTTTATTTCTGTGTCGATAAAATCCTGCCGGCAGGGACAATCCTGCGGCATATGCTCCAGAATTTCCGCCAGCGCAATGACATACCAGCCCATGGCTCTGCCCCAATGCACCGGCACACACCCTGTTTTCTTATCGACAAATTCCACTTCCTTTGAATCGTCCCACATATGATATAACAGTCCCGTTGCGGGATTGGTCATGTGGTCGCGCATTAACACCATTTGCGTGTGTATTTTTTGATACAAATACGGATTGTCAAAAAAATTGGCACACATTGCGGTTATCACGCCCATCATATACATGGAATCCAGCCACATTTGGTTTTTCTTGGAATATTTGTGCCAAATTCCGCCATATGCGTTCGTGGGCCATTTCTCCAGCGCGTCATGGATTCTTTGCAGCACGGTTTTGTAGCGCTCGTCACCCGTTTCCTCATATAACCGGAACAACAGCATTGCCGGTTGCATGTCGTCAAACTCCGTGAGATAACACCGCGGTGCGTTGCCTTCCTCATCAATGTTATAATCCACCCACGCTTTGATATACTCTTTATATTTCGTGTCACCGGTTAGCTGATACAGCCGTTCAACGCCCAGCAGAAAAATCCCCTGATGATAGTGGAACCGATGATTTGGCGGAAGTTCCTCCGGCTTGAATTTGTTCATGATGGCATCTGCTCCGGCTTTTGCATATTCCAATGCTTTCATATGTTCCAACTCCTTCCGTTTATTTTTTAGGCAAACAAAAGTTAAATCTCATGCCTACAGGTCTCGCCCTCATATCTTATCTATGTATTTATTATACAATAGATTTTTCTATCTTTCATGGGGAAAAATAAAAAAGTTTTTTCATTTTCTTGAAAAAACTACGATTATTTGATACAATAAAAATATCTGGAGGAAACGATGATGGAAACGCCCAAATTTCAAAAAACCAGAGAGTTCATGTTCGTAACGACAGTCCGTGATGTGTCCGGCTCGCCCAGATATCACATTCACGAGAGTTACGAAATGCTGTATTTAATCTCGGGAAAACTGAACTTTTTTATAGAAGACCGCGTTTATGCTGTGTCGCCCGGAAACATGATTTTGATTCCAAAAGGCGCGATTCATAAAAGCTATAACAGCGCCGCAAAATATAGACGGGTTGTGTGGAACTTTACGGATACCGTTATCGACAAAACAATGCAGCCCATGCTTGCAGAATTGTTTGCACATCAGGTCTACGCGCCGACTGATACACTTTTTATGCAAAACATGCTGAAATTTTTCATGCTGGAATCCCAGCGGAGCCGCGGCGGCGACCTACTGGCAGACACTGCTTCAAAGCACTATCTGAATATTTTGCTGCTTCACCTGATACGCAACCGGGAGACATACCGCGTGACAGATACAAACATTACCAATCCCACCATTGAACGGTTGATTCGGGAGGTGAACCGGCAATATCATCTGCCCATCACATTAAAAGACGTCGCACACCGGCTTCAGCTTACCCCAAACTATCTCTCAAAACTGTTTCACGAAAACACAGGTATGCGGTTTAAAGAATATTTAACGGACGTGCGCATGAAACATGCGCGGAGTTTGCTGGAATATACAGAAAAATCTATCAGTGAAATTGCGGACGCATGTGGATTTAACGACAGCAACTATTTTTCTACCGCTTTTAAGTCCGCCGCAGGCGTTTCGCCGAAACAATATCGCAAAAACCTTTTCGCGAAAATAGAAAAACGATAAAAAAAGAAAAGCCGTTTTGAAACGACTCTTCTTAAAAAATTACAAGTTTTTTATATAAACGTCAATGATTTCATTGATAGCTTTCCGTTGCCTTGGCGTAAGTGTCTCCAGCTTTTGTATAGGCATAAGAGAGACGAATCTCATGCGGTCCCTAGGGCAGATTTTCCCGTATGCTTTGTTAAAAATACTTGAAATACGCTAGTATTCCTGCGTATTTTTGCCTTGCCTACAGAAAAATCTGCTCCTAGGGACTTC
>CAMNSU010000019.1 GCA_946555455.1 uncultured Clostridia bacterium
TTTCAGAGAAAAAGAGAGTGTCAAAAAAGAAAAAAGAAGGCGTCCGAACAAGCGTTTGGCGGAAGCCTTCCTCTGAAAAAGGTTACAAATTGGTTAAAAAAATAGTAGAAAAAAGCGACCCCAAAGAAACAGTCTGACGGCGGCGTGGTTTTGAAGCGGACGGCGGACGAACCCTGCTTGTCCGCGGGAGGTATATACGGATATACTATTATATAGAAGAAAGTGGTATGCATTTCCGGGTAGAGAGTATCTGACGGCAGTGCCGCGCGAGTTGGGGCAAATAACAACGCCGCCGTCTATTGGGTGTGTTCCCATAAACGGCGGCGTTATTGTGTTTTTATGGATAGATTATTCCTGCCGCAGCGTCCAGCCGGCTTCGGCAGTCGTATCATTTACGGTTTTATCGCACGCAATCATATAGCGCAGGGGGCCGTTTGGTGTGAAATAGTCCTCGTCTGATTCCACCGGCACGGCAGGTTGCAGCGTCCAATTCGGCAATTGTACCGTGCAGCCTTCAAACGCGGCGGCGTCCTCCGTTTGGCGCAGCAGCGGCGCGGGACTGCCCCACTGCATATGCAGCGCGCGAATGGGGACGGACTGCGAAACATAGGTGAAATGCGCTTCCAGTGTGCCGCCCAAGTCAAAACAATAGCGCAGCGCGGCGCGGCTGTCCTCGAGCGGCTGCGGTACGTCGCCGCCCATGATACAAAGGGATTCCAGTTCAATTTCCACTTCCACGCCCTGCGCCGTCTTCCTAAATCCGCTTTGCGTAAAATACTGCACCGGCATTGCCACGCGTCCGTCCGCCAGTTCTGCCAGCGGCAAAAACAGTGGCAGCGCGCGTCCGTCCGCCGGATTTTCCGGCGGCAGTTCCAGCAGCCGCGGCGCCATGGGCAGGGGATAGTAGGCAGGATACCGGTATAGTTCGCCTGTTCCCACGACGGGAAGCTGCCAGATACGCTGCGGCGTATGCAGGGCATAGAGCGCATAGTGCGGCGCGAATTCCGTTCTCACGCAGTCCACGCCCGCCCGCGGCACGGTTTCCACCGCTTGCATGGAAATATCCGCCATGCCGCCCGCTTCCAGATTTTCCAGCGTGACCAATAAATGGTCGCACAAATCCAAATTCACTTCCAGCAAACGGTGTACCTGACGGTAGCGGTTGGTGGTGCGCCCGTCAAACCATAAATCGAAGGAACGTTTTTCGGCGTTATACCAAAAGTCCAGCGTTTTGCGCAGACATGCGCGGCAGCAGTCCGCCACGCGCTGCTGTTGGTCCCCGCGTATCCAGCCTTCCCGCGCCGCCGTGGAGGCGATTTCCAGCACGGACATGTCGCCGTGCGCGGACAGGCTGCGTCCATATGCCACGCCGTCCCCCTGTGCGCTGCACAAGTCCAGCACGGTGTTCAGGCTCTGGGTAACGCCGTCTTTCACCTGCTGCGGAAGGGGAATGTCCAGCGCATGACAGGTGTCCGCCAGTTCCGGATAAATCAACAGACTATAGCGGTCAAACCGCCCGAACCCTTTGGAATCGTCCATCCAGCCGCAGGGAGACTGTTCGCGCAAATGTTTTAAAAACAATGCGAAAATCTTTTCCGCCATGCCGGGCGTTTCAAAGCCCAGTTTGGCGCGGTAACCCGCCACTGCCATGGCGACATGCAGATAGTTGGTCGCCATGCCGATAAGCTGCATGGTCTGCGCGTCGAAAAAGTCGCTGTAGTCCGTGCGTTCTTTTAGTTTATCCAGCAGTTCGGACGGTATCATGTCCCATTTTCCGGCGCGTTTCAGCCGCCACAGCGATTTGAGCGCGGAGAGTTTCCCCCACGTTTTCATGGGTTTATCCGCCGCCCAGCCGGCAAACGTGAGCCAGCGGCGCTGCGTTTCTTCTGCCTTCTCCGGTGCGTGTTCCGATTGATATGCGAGCAAACGGCTGCAACAAAGCAGCAGTGCGCCGCCGGTGAAATTGGATTCTTCTTTTAAACAAGGAATCCCCATCCACTGCGCGTCCTCGCCGCCGTCTATCATCATTTGCGTCAGATATTCCAAATGGGGGTAAGTAAAAGATTCTATGCTTTCTTTCAGCGTCATGTTTCATGACCTCCTGCTATGAGAAATTTTTATCTGCGGCATCAGACCGCGCGGGAACCGTTTGAAAAAGACGCTCCCGCCGCTGCGGACGGGAGCAGGAAAGCCGGTATTATATATCGTAGACAACCACGCCGGAGTAGACGGTGTTCAAAATGATTTCCGGTTTGCCGTCGCCATCAATGTCCTGCAGCAGCGGCGCCGCCAAACAACCGTTGCTGTTCGGGCTGCCGAGCGAGAAGGGCAGCGAACGTTTTTGCAGCACCTGTCCGTTTGCGTCCACAATATAGAGCGAGCCGGTCTTGCCGGAATCCTTGCGCGTCCATGTGGTGAACACCAGTTCTTTTTTGCCATCGCCGTTTAAATCCGCCGCGGCGGGTTTGCTGGCATATTCCTCAATCCAGCCGTTATAAACAGACACAGGGAAATTTCCTTTTTCCGCTTTGTCCAGCCCATAGCAGTGCATTTTGCCGTCCGAAGCGGGCACAATGATTTCTTTTTTACCGTCGCCGTCAATGTCGTCCACCAGCGGACTGCTCATGCAGGCTTCAATCTGGTAATAGTCCTCGTTGAGCGGTTTGCCGATGGTGGTGGGAACATTGCGCCAGTCATAAACGCCGTTCGACCAACGCGTGCGGTCGCCGTTCAGCACGAACACGCGGGTATAGAGCACGGGCGGGTGTCCGACAGAGGTATCATAGACGTTGCCGGTCACAATCAATTCATTTTTACCGTCGCCGTCCAAATCCGCAATTTCACTGCCCGCGTGCGCAAAGTTCACGGTCAGCATTTCATGATAAGGATAGGATTCCAGCGGCCACAGTCCCCAGCCTTCGTTTTCGTTGCGGTCTTCCATGCCGGCGTCCTCCCAGAACCCGACTTTGCCCCAAGTGCGTCCGCCCCATTTGCTGTTCGCCGGACGCAGGTTGCCGTTGCCGTCATAAACGCAAACGAAAGGCACGTCGGACGGCGCAACAATGTCAACGCCGTTTCCGGTCAGGTTGCCGACAGAAAGCGTGTTGCCGAAAAATCCCCATGCATAGGCTGCGCCGAGTTTGGTTTCGTCAGACACTTCACCGCTAATCACTGCGCCGTCGTGCGCCGCGTCCAGACGGGGCCAGCCTGGTTTCACGGTGCCGTTCGGCTCGAATACCCAAAGGCTGTCCGAGCGTTCCGCCGCCGCGCCCGCAATGATTTCTTCCTGTCCGTCGCTGTCAATGTCCGCCACTTTTAAAGCGCGGAACTCGTTATAGGGAATGGCGGCGTTCGTCTGCGGAGACTGCGGCCAGCCCGGTTTGAAATGACCCCATGCGTCATAAACCGCCACCACGCCATTATTATAACCTGCCACAATTTCTGTGCCGCCGTCGCCGTCAATGTCGCGCACCACTACGTCCGTCCATACGCGCCCGTCGGTTGGAATGGAAGCGGAATAGGTGTCGTTGCGCGCACCTGCGCGGAAGTTCAGTCTGCCGCTTGCGGCGTTCAAGCTGAATATGGTGGAGGAAGCCGCCACAATGTCCAGACAGCCGTCGCCGTCAATGTCGCGCGCGGTGGGCGTGGAATAGAACGCTTCGGGACACCACGTTTCCTGCGTGCCGCCATATGCCCATTTCAAAATGGGTGTGACGTTGCCCGCCGCGCGGTTTTCCGCATATAGTCCGGCGGAGGACAGAATGTTGTTCACCATCACCAGCGCTTGTTCACGCGTTGCGCCTTCCAGCGGCGAAACACAGCCGCCGCCCGTGCCGCGCAGAATCCCTGCGCCATAGGCTTTTTGTACGGATTCCGCCGCCCAGTCGCTGATTTGCCACCCGTCTGCAAACTGTTCGCCGGCGGGAGTCAGATTGTTGCCCGCCTGTTCCACCGCGTTCACCAGCAGCGTGGCGATTTGTTCGCGGGAAATGCCGTCCCAAACGCCAAACATACCGCCGCCATAGCCCTGCACAATGCCGGCATAGAACGCTTTGCGGACATATTCGTCGTTGGTATCCAAAAAGATGTTGTTCAGCGACACGTTTTTGTCTTGCAGGGAATTGCCGCTGAGCAGTTCATAGACACGCACGCCCAAATAGGCGAATTCGCCGCGCGTGATGGGCGCGTCATAGTTGCCGTAGCAATCTTGCCGCAGCACCTGTTTTGCCTGCAATGACCAAACTGCGTCCTGCGCCCAGTCCGCGGGCGTGTCGGTCGCCGCGACCGGAACCGCAGTCATGGGCAGCGCTAACACTGCCGCCGCCAGAAACGCAATTGCTTTTTTTCTGAAATGCATGATGTATCTCCTCTTTATTATTGTATATAATATGTAATATATAGTATATTCAATATTTCGTCTAAGGTCAAGGGGATTTGAAAAAATTATACTTGACAAAAAAACTTTTAGAGGGTATAATAAAAACAGACACGGAGAGACCGTTTTAAAGACGGTTTACCACAAAGGTTTTTGGTTAAGTAACCGCTAACTCTTGCGCAGGAGGGCGGTTACTTTTTTATGGATATAATCAATAGTAAAATGAGTACTAACGTAATGATTACATATTCCATAAAACTCACCCCCTTTCATAAAGGGTGTGGTAAACCGCCTTCTGATACTCTCCATATCTGCTTGTAGTTTAGTATACCATGTTTCAACTTGTAGTTCAATATATCTCGTTCAAAAGTAATATAAATGTAATATATTTTTTCTATTCCAAAGCGCGGCACACGCGTGCCCCAAAGGGTATGTCCGCGCTTTGAATGATTTCATTTTTTGTTTCGTCCCAACAGTTCATCTAACGTCACGTCAAACAAGTTTGCTAGTTTTAATAGCTTGTCTAATTTGGGTTCAAAATCACCATATTCATAACGTTGATAGGTTACTTCTGCGACTTGTAAAGTCTGTGCGATTTTTGCCTGCGTTATACCGCTTTTGATTCTCAGTTCCTGCAATCTCTTTGGAAATGGTGTAATATTTTTTTCGTCAAATACGACTGACGATTCCTCTCCCGTCACAATGTATTGAATCGTGGTATGATGAATTTCTGCCAATTTAATTAATTTTTCAATAGGCGGTATTGCTTTTCCTCTTTCGTAATCAGAATAGCCTACATTACATATATCCAATAATTCTCCCAGTTCTTTTTGTGTAAGCTTCATTTCTTTTCGTAATCGCTTTAATTGTTCTTCAAAAAAAATCATGTATAAATCTCCTTTCAACCCCTTGACAAACTCTTAAAGTTATGATATACTATATTCAGTTATTTCGTAGTGTATAAAGAAAGGAATGATTTTATTATGTATCACACATTTGAGGGTAAGTTCCAAGAATATCTTATCAATCTGGAGGAAATTGTCTCAGCAGCATGGGAAGAATCACAAGAACGGCGATTAGTGGAACGACGTAGAAACATTGCTACAGAGAATCTTCTAAAACTTATACCACCTAAAAAGCGAAGACGTGCAGAACACATCCTAGAAAATTATAACGGCACCTATCTCTTTGAAAATAGTTTTTATTATCAATATGGCGTCAAAGACGGTACGCGTCTTTTAAAACTCCTAGGCGTACTATAAAAGTAAAAGGGAACATATGCATGATATTTTATGCACGCTCTATTTGCGCAAATCATTACCGGAGAAAAAAGTAAAGGGGAGCGGGGGCTCTAAGCGGAGGGGAGTTCTCCCCAAAAAAAGTAAGAGGGGGAGGAGCCGTAGGCGACGGGGGACATTTTCAAGGGGATATATATTCGGAGCGACCCTTGGGGGACATTTTCAAGGGGGAAATACCATTTCGTGGCACGCGTACCCGTAGCGACCCTCGGACAGGGCACTTTCACGCGGTATCCACTTTCCGCGTAAAAAAACGCACCATAAAAAGACGAGCGGCTGCGCCGCCCATCTCATTCGTTGTCCAGTTTCAGCCGCGGAACGCGCGTCGGACGAGAATTGTCGTCCAGCGCGACAAACACCAAATGCGCTTCGTTCGTCAAAATCTGTGCGCCTGTGCGCAGATTTTCCGCTGTTACCTCTACCTTGATTTGCATGGACGTGTTACCCACGCCCGTTAACTCTGCGTGTAGTTTCACCATTTCGCCGCGGCGGACAGGGTGTTTGAAATCCAGCTTGTCCACCGACACGGTCGCCACAATACAGTTGGAATGCCGCGACGCTGCCAGCGCCGCCGCAATGTCAATCCAATGCATGAGCCGTCCGCCCTTGAGATTGTTCAATAAATTCACGTCCACCGGCAGCACCAGTTCCGTCATATCAATGGCGGAATCCGCCACGGTTTTCACTCGTTCTTCCATGCAGTTCTCCTATTCCGGCAGCACAATTTCCGCTGCCTGTTCCACCATATCCGCGGCATGGTCTAACCCTTCGCCAAGGAACGTTTCAATATCGCCCGCGTCGCATTTGCGCGCGGTTTCAGGGTCTAACGGCAGCTGCGCCAGCAGTTCCAGCCCGAATTCTTTTGCCACAGCAGGCGCTTTGCTTTCGCCAAACACCGGAATTTGTTTATCACAATCGGGACATTTCACATAACTCATGTTTTCCACCAGTCCCAAAATCGGAATATCCATCATTTTCGCCATGCTGACCGCTTTGGACACAATCATGGACACCAAATCCTGCGGAGAGGTCACAATCACAATGCCGCTCAGCGGAATGGATTGGAACACCGTCAGCGGTACATCACCCGTGCCGGGCGGCATGTCCACAAATAAATAGTCCACGTCCTCCCAAACCACGTCTGTCCAAAACTGTTTCACGGTTCCGCCGATAATGGGACCGCGCCATACCACCGGCGTAGATTCGTTGTCCAGCAATAAATTGATGCTCATTACCTTGATACCGGTGCGCGTCTCCATGGGCAGCAGCCCAAATTCGCTTGCCGCCGCCTGTCCGCGCAGCCCAAATTCCTTGGGAACGGACGGCCCTGTGATGTCCGCGTCCAAAATCCCCACGCGGTATCCTTTGCGGCGCATTAACACCGCCAGCATACCTGTTACGGCGGATTTTCCCACGCCGCCTTTGCCGCTGACCACGCCAATCACCTTTTTAATACGGCTCATTTCATGCGGCCGTTCCAATAAACTCACCTTTTCGCGGGAAGCACAGTCTTCGCCGCAGCTGCTGCAATCATGGGAACATTGTTCTGCCATATGTCATCCATCTCCTGTTCTATACTTTATATTTAGTTTTGGTTTTCTTTTCCTTTATTATACGTGTCCGGCGCGCAAATGTCAAATGACAAAACGCACGAAATTATAGCAGGACACTAAAATAATCACCAGCATCACGCCGCTGAATAATTTATCCACGCCGCTGTTGGTGAGTCGGCGCGAAACAGCGCTGCCCAAAAATCCGCCGCCCACGCCGCCGGCTATCATCAGCGCCAGCAGCCACGGGTCAAACGCCGGAACCGCGCCCGCTGCAAACGTCCGCACCAGACTGGTGATTTGCGAAAACAAAATGATGTAAATAGAATTGCGCGCGCTGGTTTTGGCGTCCATGGAGAAAAAATAGTAGAGCACGGCAATGTTAATCGGGCCGCCGCCAATGCCCAAAAATGCCGATAACATGCCCAGCGACAGCCCAATCAATAGACAGGCGGCAGAGTTTTGCACCTGTTTGGGCGATATCTTGGATTTGTAGCGGACAAAGAAAAAGACGAACACCGTCATGGCTATCAGCACCGCGGACTGCACCGCGCCCACCACCGCGTCACCCGGAAACCAGCCTTTCATCAAATCAAACAGATATTTTCCTGCCACGCCGCCCGCTGCCGCGCCCAGTCCTAAAAACGTGCTTTTGCGCACCTCCAGTTTCACGCCGCTGCCGCGGCTTTTCAGCAGCGACACCACCGACATGGAAAGCACTGTGCAGCCGGACAAAAAACTGATTGTGGATACGCCGAGCAGTCCGAACGCGTCCAGCACAGGTTTGATGATAACGCCGCCGCCGATACCGCTGATAGCGCCCACCGTCGTTGCCAGCAGACTGATGAGAAAAAAGATTAGATTCACCATGGTTTATCCCCCTTTTATGCCTATCCTTCCGTGGCAAGCCCGCTGCCGCTGACAGGAATCGGGTCGCCCAAATATTTGGGCTGCGGTTTTGTGATTTCGCATTGCAGAACAGCCTTCACCCGTGCGAGGGCTTCGCGCCAAAACTGTTGGCGCATTTCTATTTCATTATATCCGCCCGCGTCCACGCCGCACGCGCTGAGACCCACCCGCCGCGCGATATATAAACTGCGCAGCAAATGCTGCCGCTGCGTCACCACCACGGCGCGGTTCACCTGAAACACTTCTTTGGCGCGCACCATGCTGTCATAGGTATTAAATCCGGCGTGATCCATGAAAATATCCTCCGCCGGAACGCCGCGTTCCATTAGATAATTCCGCATGGCGTCCACTTCGTTATAGTGCCGCGTACCATTGTCACCCGACACAATGATTTTGGGTACTGCGCCGGACTGATATACCTCAAGTCCCTTATCGAGCCGCCGCGCCAGCGTGCCGGAGGGTTTTCCGTTGTAGACCGCCGCGCCGAGGATAACAACCGCGTCCGCTTGTCCCACCTCGGAAATTTCCACCATGTCCCGCGCGCCAATGCTTTCCACGTAGGCGTTCATGCCCCATAAAGCGGAAAAGCCCAGCGCGGGCAGCAGCACAAAAACGCATATGAGTCCAATGAGGAGGTGTTTTTTCCTGCGCGTCATGGCGGCAGCCCCTTTCTTTCCTATTATTCTTCTGTTTCAAACACGTATTTTTTAAAATATTCGCCGCGCTGCTCAAAGTTTTTGAAAAAACCATAGCTGGCAGCGGCAGGCGACAGCAAACAAATGGCGCCGGGGCGGGTCAGGCGTTTTGCCTGCGCGACCGCGCCGCGTAAATCTTCCGCGCAGACCAGTGTTTTATCCGCAAACGCCTGCGCGCGGGTCTGCTGAATGGTTTCATACATTTCATGTCCTGTTTTGGGCAGGAAAATCAGGTTGTCCAGCGGATAATCCG
The DNA here is from genome assembly GCA_946555455.1 of uncultured Clostridia bacterium. Lineage (GTDB taxonomy): Bacteria > Bacillota > Clostridia > RUG12999 > RUG12999 > JAAWTG01. The sequence continues at coordinate 9,081 of CAMNSU010000019.1, forward strand.
CCAAAAAATCCAGCAGCGGTTCATAGGAGATGCCGCGGTCCATACCACCCAAAAGCAGCGTTCCCACGCCGCTCAATGCCTGCAATGCCTGAATCGCCGTTTCGGGAATGGTGGAAATGGAATCATCATAGTAGCGCACGCCGCCGCGTTCTCCCAAAAACTCCAGCCGGTGGGGCAGCGATTGATAGGACTGCACCGCTTTCAAAAACATGCTTTCGGGAACGTTCAACGCCCGCGACGCCACATATGCCACGCCCACGTTATACAGATTGTGCCGTCCCACCAAATGGGGCAGCCCCTGCGAAAAGTCCAGCACTTTGCCGTCCATGCGGATTTGACTGTTTTCCGTCACATAGACGTCGGCGGTTTCTTCCTCAAAAGAAACGGTGCAAACCTGCGCCGGACAGGTTCCGGAGGGCGGCACGTCGCGCACGTTGCATATCAGTAAATCGCCCGCCTGCTGGTGACGATAGATGTTTTGTTTTGCCGCCGCATATTTTTCGTAGGTGCCGTAGTGGTCAAGATGTTCCGGAAACAAGTTGAGCAGCACGGCAATGTGCGGCGAATATTTGGTATATTCCAGTTGATGGCAGGACAGCTCATAGACCACGCGGGTCTGTGCGCCTACGCGGTCTGCCATGTCCAGCGCGGGCACGCCGATGTTACCAATCAGCATACAATCCTGCGCGCTGCTGTGCAGAATGTGGTACAGCACGGACGCGGTGGTGCTTTTGCCTTTGGTGCCAGTGATACCAATGGTCTGCGCGCCGAAGCGCCGCATAAATTGTTCGGTTTGGGACGTGATTTTGCCCAGCGTCTGCGCGTCCTGCCGCTCCAAAACAATGCCGGGGCTTTTGAATACCACGTCATAGTCCGCAATCGCCGACTGGTATCCGTCGCCGCAAATCAGTTCTGCGTCCACATCTTTCGGGTTCACCGAATTTTGGTCGGCAATGCCCAGCTTTGCCCAGCCGCCCGCTTTTTGCAGGTAGGCATAGGTGGAGCGACCCTCTTTGCCAAACCCCAGAATCAACACTTTTTTATCTTTCACCAACCCGCGGATTTGTTCTAGCATGGCGCGTCGCCTCCCTGTTTCATGGACTCCAGCGCGTGTTGTAACAACGCTTCATATGCCGGCGGCAGCAGGTTTGTTTCGTCATAGTAGGACGGGAAAGGATTTTCTCTGTCCGCGTGGGCGGCATAGACCGGCGTGGTGCGGTAATAGGTCAGCAGAGCAGGCAAAGGTTCGCCTGCGCACTCCATACGGCGCAGCGTTTCGCACAGGGCAAAATTGACTTCCTCACGCTCGCCCACACACTCAAACGGTTTTTCGGGCAGGATACCTGTCAGTTTTTCAAACGTTTCTTTTAAGGATTCATCGTTTAGCAAATTTGCGCCGAAAATGGTCTCAAGCTGCGCTGTGGACAAAAACGGCGACAAGATGATGTATACAAACAGGCATTTGGGGCAATGCGCGCACCAAATGTTTTGTTTACTGCCCGCGTTACAGCTTTTGAATACGGCGTGATACTGCGGGCTGAGCGCAAACAGTCCTGCGATTTGATATTCGCTCAAGGGGCGCAGCAGGCTGAAATAGTAAACGCCGGTGCGCAGGTAGTTTTGTTCATAGGTATGGAAATCCTGTTCAAAAGCAAAACTTTTGGAATATTGGTGGTTGACGCTGCTGCCTGCCACCGTGCTTTCGTTGGCGCTGGATTCGTTAGACAGCGCAACGTAGCCAATGCGATGAATATATGCCGTCAGGACGGCGGAGAACGCCACAATGGCGGAAAAAGGCGTGTGCCCGTTGAGATATCCCTCGCGGTTGAGTTCCAGCATACGCGCGTCCAGCGTCCGGCAGACGGTGATAACGCGCTCCGGCGCATAGCCCGCTGCGATTGCCGTCTCGTCTGTTGCACCGCGGGGGTTGATAATATAGCAATAGTTGTCGGCTTTCAGGGATTTTAAAACCTCCAGCGTCACGGCGGAATCTTTTCCGCCGCCAATGGGTACCAGCGTGCCGGAAAGGTCGCCTTGCGGCTGCGCGGGCAGCGGCAGGGCGGCGCCTGTGGCGGTGATGTTCATGAAATCCACAGGGTTGCTTTTGATGCCGTTCACATAAAAAAATTCGCCCAGTCCGCCGAAATACAGCGTTTTCCACCAGTCAATTTGTTCCGGTTCCAGTGCGCCCGCCGCGACTTCCACGCGCGGACTGCACGTGATTTTCCAATAACTTACCAGTTCCACCATACCAAGCTGGAACACCAAATTGCGAAATACCGCGTCCGTTTGCACATGGATGGGGTGCGCCGCGTTTTTACCGAATATCCAGCGCGGGTGAAATTCCGCAAGGGTGGGTATTTCAAAATCATAGGTCAATTCATACGTAGTTTCTGTTTCCGCGATATGGTATCCCACATAGCGGAACAGGGGATATTGTTCCCGCAGACGGTCATATTGGTGCATGTTTGCATGTGCTCCTTCCTGCTATCAGATTCCGCATAGGAAAATTTGTTTTGCGCGTTTCCTATGGATTCCTATAAAATCCGCCTGTCCGGCGGCACAACTCTTTTTTTGAGTGTTTCCAAAAGCAAAACAACATATTCGGTCATTGGTAGATTTCGGCAAAAACAGTACCGGATACCGCTGCGCCGAACCTATTCGGAAGCGCGGCAAAGTAACGCCTGTTTTTGCAGACCACTCCATACTATTTATGATACTACACAATCCGGCTTCTGTCAATTACAGGCAAGCTATTTTTTTCCAAAAAGAAACCGGAACCAAGGTCTGTGCCATGGCTCCGGTATTCTATTAATCTTCTACTGAAATGCTTGTGTTTTTAACAAGGGGCGTCATGGTTTCGATACTGTCCCAAACGAAGCCCTGTATTCTATCAAATCTTGTGCCGCTCATGTCAAAGCGGAAGGACTGCGTTTCCTCTTGGGTGAGTGCAACGCCGTTGTTTACTGCCGTTTTTTGGAGAGCGCCGCGGTCGTAAACGCCTATGAGCAGGAGGGCATTCCGCATCTCTTTGTCGCTCAGATTGGTGAATGCCACATCTATTTTACCGTTTTGTTCACTGATTTCAAACATGTCTGTTCGGTTGACGGTGATGGTAATTTCTTTTTGCGACGGCGCATAGGTATCTGTTCCGCTGTATACTGCTGTGAGATGATTGGTTCCGGTCGTGAATCCGTTTTCTTTTGTGACCGCAATGCCATTCCATGAAATGCTGCCGCCGGCGGGTGTTTTGGGTGTGGAATACGGCTGTCCATTGATATACAAAGTGACGCTGCCGGCGCTCACACCCTGCTGCGTTGATGTGTCGGTAAGAGCCGCTGACAGGTTTATGCTGCCGCCATCAGGGATTTCCTGTGCGGAAGCGGTAAGGGTCAAATCCGCCTGCGCGCTGCCTGTTGCCGCGTCCTCTGTCACCACAAGCCGCAGGGAGCGGGTCATGTTTCCTGTGGCGGTCGGCGCGGTGATGGCAATATCATAGGTGCCTGCCGCCATCATGCCAAAATCGTCATATTTATTTGAAAATCTAGAAATCATAATAGCATTGTCCGCCGGATAGAAGTTTATGTTCAGTTCTCTGATATTGCCTTCATAACAGCCGTCGATTTCATCAGAAGATATAGAATAGGTTTGTCCGTTATAGGTTACGGCATATTCAAAAGGAACAAATTCAATATGTTGCAGAGTAGAAGGTGTCTCTTCTGTATATGCAGCGGAAACCTGAAGCATAGGGGGCGTGGCGTCATCTATACCATTCACCTGTGCCAACGGAACAAGCAGCAGGGAAGTGTCTAAATCAAATTCTGTCAAAACCGTGACATTTGCGGCGCTTCGCTCACTCGTCCGCCAGCCGTCATTGCCTTTCTGAAATAACATATCCGATTGTGTCGGATAGGGATGAAATGTAAACGTTCCCGCGCCGGTGGTTTCTATGTAGAGATGTCCATATTGTGCAATACCGGAGCAAGACGGCAGTCCATCATTTGTTCTAAATTCGGTTTCACCGGTGCAAGTTCCACGAATTGTCAGGCGTCCGCCGCTGCTGAGCATCAAAATTCCGCCGCCTGTAAAATCATTTACAGTGCAGTTTCCAAGACTGCTGATATCAAGTGTAGCGCCTTGCCGAATCGATATATTAACGTCATCGTTTATACTATCAGGTGCAAAAACGCCCTGTTTCACTTCCAGGGAGTGGAGGTTTGCCAGAAGGCAGGAATATAAATTCTGGGTTGAAACAGAAACAGACGCATTTTCTGCGCCGCCCGTTGTGCCGTTTATTGCGTCAATTCCCGTGTTGCGCAATTCTATGGACACCTTTCCGCGGGCGGGATATGCTGTCGGATCCGCTTCCGGCGGGTCCGGTTCATTGTAGGGGTCAAGAAAATTTTCACTGTTATAATACCCTTCCGCTGCGCCGCTGGCATAAACATTCCCAATATTCCGTCCAGATACGCCGTCTACCGTAATGTCAACAGGTTTGTCAAAAGTGCTGTTAATACCGCCTGCATAAATGTTGCCCAAAAAGGTGTTTTTCCCTGTTATCACAATACGGCTATGTGCGCCGGCGGCAGGGCTTGCCGATATGCCGCCCTTATAAAACAATCCGCCACCCGCCAAGTGAATGACTCTTGTATGGGTATCATAGGACACATTGTCCAGTGTCAGCGTGTATCCATTGGCGCATATCACAGCGCGAAATCCATTGACAAAAGATAATTCAATATTGCGGAAGGTAACATTTGCTCCCAGCACCATGCCGGCAGGCCGCACAGATATATTAGGTCGCGTGGACACGCCCGGCGCAGAAGAAATCGTCACATTTTTGGTGATTTGAAAGGGAGAATTGTCGGTCGTATTGATAAAAGCGCCGCGTCCTAGAATATAAATCGTTCCGCCGTCCGCGACTGCCGCCATCGCATCTTCAAACAGATTATAGGGAGCAGCAAGCGTTCCATCGCCTGCATGGTTAAAGTTGCCGCTGTCAAACTCAGTATATACGACAGCCGACGACCCTGCGGCAAAAACATTTGCAGGAAACGCCGGAATGAATAAAAGCATACTGAATAGCAACGCTATGATATTGTTTTTCTTCATTGTTATCGCTCCTTTTGACAGGCATATTCGATTCTCTTATGCCTATGTATCATGGATATTATACACGAAAAAAAAGGTTTTGTCTATAGTTTGTTAGGGTGGCAGTGTCCTTGCGCCAAAGGCGCAAATACCACCAAAAAGCGGAATGCTTTTTGGTGAAAAGGAGACGCAGCGGAATGAGCGCACCGGTGACTTTTTATAAAAAAGTCGCCGCAAGCGATATGAAGCTTGCGGCGACGTGGTGGAGGCGAGGAGAGTCGAACTCCTGTCCGAAAACAAATTCATATGACTTTCTCCGGGTGCAGGTTCTGTTCAGGTTCCCTCCGGCAAGGCACAGAACCAAAGCGGCTGCCGGAAGTAGTTTCTCTGAAAGTCATGGACAGCGGGAGAAACACCGCCGCCTCACGTTCACCACTTAAAATGACACCTTCTAAGCAGCCGTGGTAGTCCGCAGAGAAGATGGCTGCCGTTTAATTAGGCAGCGTAAGCTAATTTATTATTGTTAGCGTTTAATTTTAAGGTTGCGGATTTTAAAGTTGCTCCGCACAACTACCCGCTTATCATACTGCATCATCCCCGTCGAAACCGGGACGCCCCCATATGAAATGGATATGCAATCGTAAATATACTTTTTGGAGCAATGTTACCCAAAAACGCGTGGAGGTTTGAACTTTCTGTTCATAAAAACTTCGGGCATACCCTCTGGGGCACACGTGTACCGAAGTTTTTATACCTCACAGCCGCCAAGTGCCAAAGGCACGCCGCGAGAGCGAAGGCGGCTGCTAGAGGGGGATTCCGACAAGGGGGACGCCATGACGGCGAGTAAAACGAGTCGGAAGAAGTCCCCCTTTCGAGAAAGACTATATCCATTATAGCATGAAACATGCGGCAATGCAAGAGGAAGTTCGCGCCAATTTATGTGTTGTTTCGCGCGAAGAGGGAACCCACACTTGACAAATGGAAGAGAATCTGTTATAGTGGGCTTAGGCAAACAAAAGTCGAATCTCATGCGCCGTGCGCGGTTCGACTATCCTTGCTTATACTCTTGCGATATCTGTGTTATCAGGGGCAAGGGTTTTAGAATGCAACAGAATAGAAAAAGGTGGTGTAAATGTGCATATGATTTCTTGCTAACGGACAGGTAAAAACGGTATGAAAAACACGGGCGGCATAAAGCCGGACGTTTGTTTTGTCATGTCATTCACTTAGCCGGCAGGAAATCGTAGGTACACTTGCACCTTTTGTGATATCGGTGGTCTAGACAGGGGAAGTTCAATTTCATGTGCAGAGCGCAGAGCCTCTTTGCTGAAAGGGGCGTGGGGAGCGTCTGTACGCCCTTTGCCGTCCACGGACAAAAGCGCTGCGGGAGCCTTTCCTGCGGCGCTTTTGGTTTAATGGAGGTGCAGGAATTATGGCAATGATACAGGTAACAGGATTGACATTTGGCTATGAAGGAAGTCTGGATTTGGTGTTTGAAAACGCATCATTTCGTATAGATACGGACTGGAAGCTGGGATTGATTGGGCGCAATGGCCGCGGAAAGACCACGTTTCTTAAGCTGCTGACGGGCGAATTTGCCTATCAGGGGAAAATCGCCGCGCAAGGGGAATTTTGCTATTTTCCGTTTCAGATAAAAGACCGCACACAAATGACGTATGACGTGGTGCAGGAGATTGTGCCGGAGATGGAACTTTGGCGGCTGCAGCGGGAATTATCGTTGTTAGAAATAGACGAGGAAGTGTTGTGGCGTCCGCTGGACACGCTGAGTCAGGGCGAACAGACAAAAGTTTTGCTGGCAGGGTTGTTTTTGCGGGAGGACGGAATGCTGCTGATTGACGAACCGACCAATCATTTAGACCGGCACGCGCGCGCGGTGGTGGGGAACTATTTGAACCGAAAAAAAGGATTCATTTTGGTGTCGCATGACAGGGCGTTTCTGGACGGTTGTATTGACCATGTGTTGTCCATTCAAAAAAAGAAGATAGTCGTACAAAAAGGAAATTATTCTTCTTGGCAGCGGGAAAAAGAGCGGGAGGACCGGTTGGAATTAGAGCAGAACGAGAAACTGAAAAAGGAAATTCGTCAAATGCAAAAAAGTGCGCGTAGATTGTCCGATTGGTCAAATACAGCGGAAAAAGAAAAACATGTGAAAACCGCCGGATTGCGGCCGGACAGGGGATTTATGGGGCACAAAGCGGCAAAAATCATGAAACGCTCCAAAGCCATTGCATCGCGGCGGGAAGCGGCAATTGAGGAAAAATCCGGTTTGCTGCGTGATTTGGATACTGCGCCGCCGCTAAACGCTGCCGCGCTGGACTATACGCGGCAAACGCTGCTCACGGTGGAAGAGGCGGTAGTGTTCTATGATGGCAGACCGGCGTGCCGTCCGGTCAGTTTCATAGTGCAGCGCGGTGAACGTGTGGCGCTGCGTGGGTCTAATGGCTGCGGAAAATCCAGCATTTTGAAACTGCTGGCAGGACAGCCGCTGGATTTTTCGGGTACGCTGCGCCTGGGCAGCGGAATAACCGTGTCCTATGTGCCGCAAGATACCGGTTTTCTAAACGGTTCCCTGCGGGAATATGCCCGCGCGCAGGGGCTGGAGGAGACGCGGCTTTTCACCATTTTGCGGAAGATGGCGCTGGAGCGTGAACAGCTGGAGCAGGATATGGCGTCCTTCAGCGAGGGGCAAAAGAAAAAAGTGCTGATTGCCGCCGGTCTGTGCTGCCAGGCGCATTTATATGTATGGGATGAACCGCTGAATTATATTGATATCATCAGCCGGATTCAAATTGAGGACATGTTGCTGCGCAGCGGCGGAACAATGGTCTTTGTGGAACATGACAGCGCCTTTTGCAGCAGTGTGGCAACCAAAGAAGTGTGGCTGTAGAAAGATGAAAAAAGCAGAATGACGGTCGCAAAAGAAAACGTCCGGAATAAAGCGTGTACACGTTTTATTCCGGGCGTTTCTTCATATATATTGATGAAAGCGTTTCACTCAAGAAAGCTTTTCAAACACAGTAGATGGTTCGCCGCACAGCGGGCAGATAAATTCCGGCGGCAAGACTTCGCCTTCATAGATATAGCCGCAGACCGTGCAGCGCCAGCCCTGTCTTTGCGGCACTTTCGGCGCATGGAAGCTGGACGCTTCTTTGGGCACTTTTCCGTTTTTGACGCGGCGGTAATAGGTATAGTCCAGCGGTTCGCGTTCATCAAAAGAGATATCTTCTGTAATTTCTGCTACAAAAATGGTGTGCGTTCCGGCGTCAACCGTATCCGTGACGCGGCAGGACAGCATACCAATGCTGTTTTGCCGCAGATAGGGGATGCCGGCTTCGTCAATGTCAAAGGGCAATTTGGCGAATTTATCCAGTTTGCGTCCGCTGCGAAAGCCAAACAATGCAACAGTTTCCATTGGCGTATCCTTGGCAAGAATAGAGATGTTAAAACGTTTCGTATGCTGAATCATATCATGGGTGAGACTATCTTTGTTGATAACGGTGACAAGCCGTTCCGGTTCGGCGGTGATTTGCATGACAGTGTTGACGACGCAGCCGTTGATTTTTTTATCCTCTTTTGCAGAAATAATGTATAGTCCATAGGTTAAATCAAATAATGCAGTTGTGTTCATGACTGGCGCTCCTCCTTATTTCTTCGCCTATAGTGTTGCCGAATGCCGGTCAGAACATGCGCCGCTTCCAAGAAATCCATCCAAAAATTTTGTGATTTTTTCTTGAAATTACTCTGCAGAATATGATATAATAGATACAGTAGCTTTGAAAGGGGGACTTTTTCCGACTCGTTTTACTCGCCGTCAAGCCGTCCCTCGTAGTCTCCACCACTTTTTTCAGTGTGAGACGCACTGCCGGCTATCTATTGCGAAAATTGACGATTTTTAGGAAACAGAAAACAGGAAAAAGGAGCGGGAACAATGCCAATTGAAACCATTGTGTTTATTAGTATCTGCCTGCTGACAGGAATTTGCACATTTATTGTCGCGCGTCCGGCAAAACAAGAGAAAGCGCCGGTTCAAAAAAAACATGCAGAGGAAATGCCGCGTATGCTGACAGATGGCGGCGGGAATTTGACCTGTGAATATAAAAATCAAATCATAGAAGTAGACCAAAGCGTTTGTATCTATCTGGCGGAGGTGCGGCTGCTGCGCGCAGGGCGCGGAGAGGAAGCCTATACGGCGCTGCGGCAGGTCAATGCGTATAATACCAGACCGCCGGCGGGGAAAGAATATTTGATAGCGATGCTAGAGGTCATTGTAAAAAATGTGCGGACAGGTTCGGGGCCGGTCAGCATTTCTCCGTTTGATGTGGAATGCCGGCGGCAAAACGGACAACGCTATGAACGGAAAAACATCATTACGCCAAATCCGCCGCTGCGCGGCACAGTGCAGTCCGGTATGATGCTGGCGGGATGGGTCGCGTTTGAGATAGACCAAAATGATCCCTGTCCGCAAATCGTATTCGGACAGGATTTTGAAGGCAACGGCGGCGCGCGGTTTTCCATGGTTCCGGCGCCGGAAAAAGTGCAGCTATAGAAAAAAATGGAAAGTTGAAGCATTTCCTGAAAAATGGAAACAGAAAAAAGTGACAGCAAGGGAATTTTGAAAAACGTGAGGTGGGGGTCAGCAGAAAGGGTGTCATTGATGAGTGTGTATCATAAAAAGGAAGTCGGGCGGCGTATCCGAAGCCTACGTGAGGAAAAAGGCTGGACCAGAAGCAATCTGGCGGAGCAGTTGGATATATCCGACCGATATAGCAGTAGCATTGAATTGGGGCAAAAAGGGTTGTCGATTAAAACATTATCAAGAGCAAGTGACATTTTGGATGCTACAACGGATTATATACTCACCGGAATTGACATGTACAAAGACCGTCCGGAGGTCTTTGACAAAGCGGTGTATTGGCTGGATCGCTGCCCGAGGGAAAAACTTCCGTATCTGGAAGAGATTGTGCTGGAATATTTGCTTTCGCTAGACGAGAATCAAACCGTACGGGTCAGACGGAAAAAGAAGATGGGAAACCGACGGATTGTGGGATAGGAAAACGATTTGAAATCATGAAATAAAGCGGGGAGGAGCGGCATAATGCCGCTTCTTTTTGCAGACAAAGAGAAAAAACATGCACTTGGCGTATACGCAGAAATATGCATGATTGGCACAGTGTTTTTTGCGCATGGCACATAGGGAGTAGGCAAAATAAAGCGCGGTGCGGCGGACAAGCTGCATGGTACATGAGGTTTGGAATAGGAGGAGGAAGCGGTGGCAGAGGAAACACAGGGTATTTATATACACATTCCGTTTTGCCGTGCAAAATGCGGCTATTGCGACTTCAATTCCTATGCGGGAATGGAAGAACAAATGGCGGCATATACCGCGGCAGTTTGTGAAGAACTGCGGCAATATAGCGGCAGCGCGGACACCGTTTATTTTGGCGGCGGCACGCCGACACTGCTGCCGCCGGCGGAACTGGAACGGATTATAAACGCGCTTGCGGCGCAGTTTCACATTGCACCGGACGCGGAAATTACGCTGGAGGCGAATCCGGCGACCTTTGACCGCGCGCGCGCCGCCGCCTACCGTGCGATGGGATTTAACCGTATGAGTATTGGCGTGCAGAGTTTTTCGGATATGCTGCTGCGCAGGCTGGGACGGCTGCATGACGGCGCACAGGCGCAGCAGGCGGTGGAAGCTGCCGCCTGCGCCGGATTTACCAATCTCAGCATTGATTTGATGTATGCCTTGCCGGAGCAAACGCCGCAGATGTTCCGGCGGGATTTGCAGCGGCTTAGAGGTCTGCCGATTACGCATGTGTCGGCATATGGACTGAAAGTGGAGGAGGGCACGCCTTTTGCAAACCAGCAGGTGGTTGTGGAAGAAGAGGATTATACGCAAATGTATCAGGCGTTGTGTGCACTTCTGCCGGACATGGGCTTCGAGCAATATGAAATCTCTAATTTTGCGCAGCCGGGCGCAGCGTCGCGGCACAATTTAAAGTATTGGCAGCGCCGACCCTATATCGGTTTGGGTGCGGGCGCGCATTCCTTTGACGGACAGCGGCGCCGGGAAAATATCCGCGGCGTGGCGGACTATATTCAGGCGGCGGATAAACGCGCGGCAGTGGAAGAATTGAGCGCACAGGATTGTTTGGTGGAGGAACTTATCATGGGAATGCGTCTGACAAAAGGCGTGCCGGAAACGTTGTTTGAGCAGTTTCCGGACGGGACACAAAAAGCGCGGCAATACCGGCAGGCAGGGCTTTTGCATCAGCCGTCGCTTGGGCGGCTGGCGTTCACCACGGCAGGTTTTTTGGTCTCCAACACGGTTTTGGCGTCACTGCTGCCATAAATATTGGAAAAATGTGCAGGAGAAAATTTTTTCATATAGCACGTGACAGCCGTTAAAAATGGAAGAAAAAACAGTTTCTGCTGCATAGAGCAGGGACGTTAGACAGATTTTTCTTTTTCTTTTCAAGTTGGCAAAAATGAATCCCCCTATTGTAGTATACTGACTACAGTAGGGGGATTTTTTCATTTGTTTTTCACTTCCTACGCACCTTTGCCTAAAACAAAAAGTCATCCAAAAAATAGGCGTTGGAATTGGCGTGCAAACCGCGGCTGTCGCGTAAATCAACGCGAATATAGCCTTCTTTGCCGGTAAGTTCAAATTCCGCGTGGGTAATGGTTTCGCCCGGCATGGCAACTGCCTTGTGGCAAAACCGTCCCTGCGTCTGTACAAACACCTTTTCCACCGGTGAGCAGTCAATCACCAGCGTATGTCCCTCCACGGAAATCTCATAGATTTCAGGTCCCATAGAGGAGTAGAAATCGCCGGCTTCCAGCGCGTGCATTACCGCGTCGTAGGACAGTTCCTGCGCCTGAATCATCACGAATCCGCCGAAAGAATCGCAAAGCGGGTCGCCAAAGGGTTTGACGTTGTGGTTGTCGTCTGTTGCAACACAAAACAGACGATTGCCTGTGCGCAGCATTTCATCATAGGACTGTGGGTTGTAGCCATACAGTCCGTCATGTTCGCAGCCATGGTTATAAATTTCCATGGCAAAACAGCCGCGCAAATCCTTGTAGTCGTCATAGTTTTGCAGCGACCAATAGGGATGGTTATAGCACACCAAATATCCTGCTTGCCGCATGGATTCGATGTATTGATTCAAATAATGGATATCGCCGTATCGCCGCTCAGGCAAGATGGCAGTTTTACCGGTCTCCGGTTTGGTATCATAGAGGTTGAGGTGATATGTTTTCACGCGATCAAACCCATTCGGTCTGTCCGCCCATTCGTTCATATCCACTTCATAGGCTGCCAGCGCCAAAAAGTTTTCATCCGTGAGGTCTTTATACCAGCCGTAGTGGCGGTGGTCTGTATAGGCAAGAATGCTATAGCCTTCCGCCATATATGCAGTTTTGAGATCCTCCGGCGTGAGTCTGCCGTCGGAAAAGGTGCTGTGGCAGTGCAAATTCGCTTTATAGGAGGGATAGGGTTTGAGCAGGTGTTGTTTACCCATGGTGATACGCTTCCTTTCTGTTGCCGCATTTGCCGCGTAAGAGCGGCGGCGCGCCATGGCAGTGGGCGCCGGAATTTGCTCTTACAGGGCAGAGGTGCAGAATCAAATCTAGGGACAGTATACCACCTTATGGCAAAAAGTCAAGAGAATTTCAAAATTTTTTCAGGAAAATTTTTTGCCGCGGGATTCCTTTTATCATACAGGTTCCGGCACGCTACAATGAAATTGACAAAAAAATTTTAGGAAGGAATTTGAAAAAATGCCGGAAACCCATGTGAGATAAGAGAATACGAGGATTGACTTTTGTGGGTACAAAAAACGTGAAAAATGACGAATTATGTTGAAAAACAAAGAATATGAGGCGAAAGGAGTGAGAAAAAGTTATGTGAAAAAAGCAGAAAAACGGTGACAGATAATTCGATATACTGATAGTACCGGCAAAAAAATCCGCAGACCTTTGCCGGCACCTTGTGCCGCCGTAGTGTGGGAAACAGCAGGCAAACAAAAGCCGTTGCGCTTATGCCTAACCACGGTTCAGGTTTGTTCCCCATATGGAAAGCATGGGAGAAGCGGGCGCCATGGTATCCGATTTTCTCAGACTTTTGTCACAGGCGCGGAAGATATGATGCGGGCGGAGCGTGTACGTCGCTGGCGCGCAACTGCGTTCTAGGGCACATACTTCCGCTTCTCTGACAACTGCGGCGTAAAAAGGTATTTTTTTTCATCATTCAAAACGAAACAATTTTAGGCATAGGGAAATTGGTCCCTATGTTCGGACGAAAGGGGACGAGGAAACAGCATGAAACCGTTTGGAAAAGCGCATGTATCTGAGCAGCCGCTCAGCAGCGGTGCGCAGCAGCAGTTAGATGCCTCCGTGGAACTGGCGAACCTGTTTGCAAGTTACATCAAAGCGGATTCGCTGGAGGAAGCGCTGGAGGAAATGCGCGCCTTGGCGGAAGAAGCAGAGGCAGTGCAGGAACCGGAAGCGGCAGACAGTGTGCAGGAAGCGGAAGCAGCCACCGCGCCGCAGGAAATGTCCGGCGGACAAGAACCGGCTGCCGGCATGGGCGAGAAAATGGCGCAGGCATATCAGGCACTGGAAGGCAGCATGGACGAAGAAAAACTGGACATGTTGATGGAGGACGAAGCATTTGCTGCGTTGATTCATTCCGGCGTAGCGCCTGTTATGGCGGCGCGCTGCGTTCTGATGGACGAGCTGCTGACGGCAGCGGAGGCGCGCGGCGAAAAACGCGGACGCGCGCAAGTGAAAAACAAACTGGGCAGAATGAACGAAGTCGGCACAGGCATGACAAACGCATTCCGCACAGGCATTGACCCGGACAAGCTCTCTTTGAAGGAAATCCGTGATTTGAAAAAGCGGGCGGGACGGGGCGAAACCATCACCATATGACGTCTTTTCATAAGACTTTGCAAAAATGGTGCCGGTTTATAAAAAAAGCATTTTTGCACATGGCATAATAAAAAAGGAGGAGTTACATTTGGCACAGACAGTTACAGATTTTAACGTGCAGACGACAGGGAAAGACCCCAGCGCCTTGCGCAAATTTTATGACAGAAACCTTATTTTAAACGCACTGCCCAATTTGGTGCATGACCAGTTCGGGCAAAAACGAAACATTCCGGTAAACGGCGGAAAAACCATTAATTTCCGGCGTTTGGCGCCGCTGCCCAAAGCGATGGCGCCGCTGACGGAAGGCGTGACCCCAAGAGGGAACGATTTGACGTGGAGTACCATTGAATCCACTTTGCAGCAATATGGGGACTATATCACCATTTCCGATGTGCTGCAAACAACAGGCATTGATTCCAACCTGATTGAAGCGGGCGAAATTTTGGCGCGGCAGGCAGGCGAAACACTGGACGCTATCACGCGTGAAGTGTTAAACAGCGGTACCAATGTGCAATATGCAAATGGACAGCTGGCACGCTATCTGCTCAGCGGCGGCAAAGGCAGCGGCAACGACTATTTGACGGTGGACACCATCAAACAGGCAGTCCGCACGCTCAAACGCAACAATGCAAAACGCATTAACAACTACTATGTCGCTATCATTCACCCCGACGTGGCATATGACTTGATGGAAGACCCGAAATGGGAAAACGTGAAAACCTATTCCGATCCGGAGGATATGTATAATGGGGAAATCGGGCGGCTCTACGGCGTGCGTTTTGTGGAAACCAGCGAAGCAAAAATCTTCAAAGCGGAAGATTTGAGCGCGGCAGCACGGAATTTGACGGTATCCAGCGCGAATGCTTCGGCAAGAACCATCACGGTTTCCGAAACATTGACCACAGAGGATGCGGCGGCGCTGGCAGACCGTAAAATTATCGTAAACGGTATTTTGTATACCGTCAGTTCCGCAAGCGGTTCGGTGCTCACAGTAGAGGAAGCGCTGGCAACAGGCGACGCTGCACCGGCAGCAAATAACGTTATCTATCCCGGCGAAGCAGGTGCGGACGGACGCGACGTCTATTCCACACTGATTTTGGGCGCAGACGCTTACGGCACAACCGAACTGGACGGCGGCGGAATGCGTAACATTGTCAAACAGCTTGGCAGCGGCGGAACAGCCGACCCGCTGGATCAACGTGCAACCACGGGCTGGAAAGCGCTGAAAACAGCGGAAATTCTGGTGCAGGAATATATGGTGCGCATTGAAACGGTAGCAAGCTACGCATAAGAGGAAGGAGCGAACAAACCATGGCACAAAAAACGGCAGCAAAAGGGAAAACAAGTTCCGCGGCGGAATATTTAAACCGTCTGGAACCTGTATTATTGGTCAAGGATAACCACAACTATAAAGACGACGTGACTGTGACCTATAACGGCGTGAACTATCAGATTCAACGCGGGAAACAGGTCATGGTACCGAAATTTCTCAAATTGATTATTGAAGAAAGCTATCGTCAGCAAATGGCGGCGGCGGATTTCAGTGCGAATTTGAGCGAATATTTTGAACAAAAAACAAAACAACTGGGATAATGCGATTGCAGGCTTGCATTCGGATATCCCTAGGATAACGGTTTGAAAAAGAAGGAATCCAAAAGAGTTCCCGCAGGACCGGACCGCAGCCGTGCAAATGGGGTAACGGGCCCCGGCAGACAGCGGATTCGGTCCTGCTTTCTTTTTCAGGCGGAAGGAGGGCAAAACAAATGGCAAAAGATTATATTTGGGTAGACCAAGGCGGACGGGAATATCAAGTGAGTGGTCCGGCTTCCGCCTCGTTTGAAGCAGGTTATACCGATAAACGTATCAAAGAACACAGAAGAGCGGAGGTGCTGGATCACATAGACGGCAGCGTCACAGAGGAAAAACTGGCGAACGGCGCCGTCACGGATAAAAAAATCGGCGAAAGAACCATTCATAAACCGGACGGAGACGGCGTCACAACCGGAACGCTGACCGGTTTGCTCAACACTATCGTTGACGCGGCAAAAACACATGCGTCAGAGGTTGCCGCGGCGCTGCGGGGAAAAGTGGACAAAAAGACAGCAAACGGCGGGTTTGCAGGCGGCGAAGAGACAAGCGCAGGTACGGGCGGCGCCGTTGGCAAAGGCGCGGCAACAAGCAGTGGGTTTGCGGGCGGTGAAGGCGCACGGGCAGCCGTTATTATAAGCTCAATTCCGGCGTTTGGTCCCGGCGAGGAGGAAGAAACTGTGAGCGGAATTGACGCGATTCAGCTCGGTACCGGAACCAACTCCACAGAAAAGACCTTGCAGATTTACGACCATCAGCTGCTGGACGCGGTAGGGCATATACCAGTGGAGCGTCTGCAAAATGAAAAAGGCGGATTTGCGGCGGGCGCAGAAGCAAAAACAGTTGATTATAACGGAAAACCGCTGGACGCAATCCAGCTTGGTACAGGCACAAATGGCGCAACGAAAACATTAAAGGTATATGATTTCCAGCTGATGAATTCATCGGGAAAGATACCGGAAGACAGATTGCCGCGAAAAAGGACAGCAATTATCGTAGGAACAAAAACGGAAGGACATACGCTTGATGTGTGCGATTTTTTGTGTACCGGTTCAAGTTCGAGCGACTATTCTTATATCGCGCAGGCGATTAACAAAGCCTCGAGCACAGGGATTAACAAAGTGTTTTTGCTGCCCGGGACATATAAGCTGAACATTCCGCTATCGTTTGGCGGCGGAGGCGATTTTACATTTTGCGGTTCAGGGGACAAGACAATACTGGAACGGCATTTTTCAACGAGCGGTCAAGGTGTGATTCATTTGGATAACCTAAGACATCACGTTACGATTGAAAATTTGTGTATTGACGGCAGAAAAGAAGCGTATACCAGCGGAGCAAACCATGGAATACTTGTACAAAACGGTGCAGGCGGCAGCGCGACTATTAGGAACTGTGAGATATACAATAATACGGACTACGGTATTCGTTCTGTTTCCTACAATTATGGAAAAACAGGAGTAACGATAGAATCGAATTACATACACGATAATAAAAACGGATTGCTGGGTGGAGATATTAATACGCGCAATGTGTTGGAAAATAATACAGTATATGGAATTTGTACCGGTAAATATTTTAGTTGGAATACATGTAAAGGGTCGCAATACGGCATTTATACCTATGGAAGCAGCGCAACTATAATCGGTAATAAGTTGATAGACAACGAAATAGGTATTTGCGCAAAGGGAAAAAACGCAATTTTATGCGGAAATTTTATATGCCGCGGCAGTGGAACGGCAGCAGATTACACAACGGCGCAAAAAACGATTGAACTGACGAGCGAGTCCAAAAACAATGTTGTCACGGGGAACCAATGCTGCGGTAAAGATGTTACGGCAGCGGGAGAAGGAAATATTGTTACGGACAACAACATTTAGGAGGTGTTGGGATGAAACCTTATAGAATACAAGGCTCAAAAATCGAAGTGCTGCGCCGGCGGCTGGACTACCGGACAGCGGAGGGAGAAGCGAAATTCCTGCTGGAATTGGACGAAGAAAGTGCGTTGTTTCGGCAAAATATATTGACGGCAGAAGGCTGTACGGATTTTGCGTTGACGGGGGCGGATACTTCAGATGTGGAATGGATGGACGGAATAGAGATAGAGGAAACGCGCAATCCCATGGCGGAAGCAGACCGCATTTATGCAATGGGCGAACAAGCATATGTGGCGCAGAAAAACGCATTGACAGTGGAACAACAGCTTATGCTGACGCAGCTGGGGCAGCAGCAAGCAATAGACGCGCTGATTATGGCGCAGCTAGGAGGGACGGAGAATGTTTGAAAATCTGAAATATCTTTATGAAAAAGGATTGCTAAGCGCAGCGGAACTGGACAGAGCCGTAGGGCTGGGCTGGATATCACAGGAACAGGAACAGAAAATCATAGAGAACGGAAATATTGCATGACAATGTCAAAAGCAGAAAGGAAGGATATCATGAAAAACTATGTATTAGAAGAACATAACATGCCCAAAAGCACAACTTGGCGGGCGGCAGCCTATGGAAACGGTATCTATGTGGCAGTGGGCGACGGCGGCGTGGTGGTCAGCAGCGACGGAGCAAACTGGAAAATGACAGTAGATATCAATGTCGAACAAGCGGGGCCTAACCATTATTGGTCGGTCGCCTATGGCAACGGGCGGTTTGTCAGCATTAAGCAAACCGGCGAGGTCTATGTCAGCACAGACGGCAAAAATTGGACAAAGAGCAACGGCGGGGCAGGGAGTTATTATGTGACCTATGGAAACGGAAAGTTTGTATCGGGAAGCGGCTCCATCAGCGAAGATGGATTGACATGGAGTGGGTCATGGCATAAACCGTGGACTGATTGGGAGGATACTGCGCCACATTCCATTGAGAATAGCATAGGCGTATGCTATGGAAATGGGAAGTTCGTATCCATGACCTTACATGGAACCATTTTCACTCGAAGCTGCAACGAAGTGGATTGGCGCGTCACATATGCCGCGTCCGATTGGGAAGGAGCGGAAAGCTTTGCGCCGCCCACGGTGGTCTACCGGAATGGATTGTTCTTTGCGTGCAATTGCCACCAAGTGCAGATGTCACGCGACGGAGAAACATGGGAAGAAGTATTGAAACTGGAAGCACCCAAAGCGATTTACAATGTCATGGGTATGGACGGGTGTTATTTTGCCTATACGTCAGGCGCAATGATGGAAAGCGAAGACGGCGTCACATGGAAGAATTCCGGCGCGGCGAAATTTAGCGTGAGCTGCCAGGGACCGAACGGATTTATCGGACTATATGGCGACAAATGTTATAGCATGATGTTTCAGGAATACATACCGGACGCGGTGACGTTGGTAGACGGCGGAGAAGCCCCCGGGGACTTGCGTTACATGGCGGCGGCAGGCTGGGACAGCGCGCAGGTGGGACAGGTGTTTGGGAAACTGGATACGGCAACGTTTGGGTTCCGCGACATTGAAAGCTGCGTGCCGAAAAACGAAAAATATGTCTACTGCGACGGCAAAGACGACTACCTGAAAATTCAGGCGGCGATTGACGAGGTGGAGGACACCAGCATCCCGACCGTGATTTATCCGGTGGGCAAATGTGTGCTGGAAGTAGCAGCACGGGGCTTGGGCATTGGTGCAAATGATCATGTCTTTCTTATTAATCTGGGTGACAATAAGATGCTGGACGGGCGGTATTGTCAGATAATCTTGGATTTTAAAAAACCCTATGAAGGCAGCGAAGACCAAGATGAAGAATATAAATTTGTTACAGTCTTTAAGGCAGGAACAAACAGTGGGGTTGTGAACAGCCAAATTACCAGTCAAGGAAGTCACGTATGTAGCCATGTTCTGTTTTCTTCCGGAAATACATATACCGGAACTACCTATGGGGCAGTATTTGCAAACAACTATGTCCATGACGTTACACCCAAAACACCGTCCAGTGTTCGTGTGTATGGATATATTTACACCTTCGACGGCTATATTTATAACAACAAATTTAAAAGTATTGATATGGAATTATATATGGGTTCCAATTTCATATCCACAGGCGGATATGTTGCAGGAAACAGTTTTGAAGATTTAAAATGTGGTAATGCGCTGATACAGAGCAGAGGAAAAAAAATAGTAAATAATACCTTTACAAATATTCAGGGTCCATATAATTATTTGATACAAATAAGTGGAATTCAGGGAATGATTGTATCAGAAAACACATTCCATATGGTGACGGTAATGAGTGACTATAGTTTGATTGGCATGGAATCCGGATATGGCAACATTATAAACAATACCTTTACGCAGTTGGAGGCGGCTAATGCAAATGATAATATTATCGCAATAGGAGCGTATAGCGCAAATATAGTGGTAAGCGGGAATAATATTCGCTTTGCAACAACCGAACCGACAAAGTCATGTACCAAAACGCCGGTAATAGCGGATGGAGTCAGATGTATTGTCACAAATAATTCAACAAGTCATACGAGTATTGGAGAAGTCAGTGGAGAAGGAAGCATAGAGGATAATAATGTGGTCGCTGGGGCAGCGAATAAAATCAATGACAATCCTCCCAATGCAAAATATGTCTATTGCAACGGCAATGACGACCACCTGAAAATTCAGGCGGCAATTGACGCGGTGGAGGACACCGGCATCCCGACCGTGATTTATCCGGTGGGTGAATGTGTGCTGGATATCACAGGATTTAACGAACCACCAAATGAATATGAAATGGCGTATATGGTGGATTTGAAAAATAATGTGACAATAGATGGACGGTACTGTAAAATTGTTCTGGATACGACCAAGACCTGTGAAGTAGACAGATACATTGTGGCGTTCAAGGCAGGCAATGACAGCGGACTTGTTAACTGTCAAATTTGCGGCAGGGGTGAAAATACACGCCAATATATTTTGTTTACCAGCGGTACTGCAAACACGGGCGGCGTTACCTACAGAACCGTATTTGCAAACAATAAAATCAGCGATATCAAAGTGCAGCTTTCAACACATTACTATGTCCGCGGGTATATCTATGTTTATGACGGCGTCATAGAGGGAAATGAATTCTGGAATATTGAAATAAAAGGTGGAAATCTTATTAACTCTGATTGTGACATTATCCGGAATAAATTTCATGATTGCACATTTGGCAATTATTTCATAGAGACAAACGGAAGACATTTTATGAATAATGTGTTTGAGCGGGTCACGTCTTCAAATATGACAGGAAATGTGATTAAGGTATATTCTGGGACAGGACATGTAGTAACAGGAAATCATTTTGAAGATGTAACACTTGTACGTGGCAGTATTCTCTATATAGACAGCTATGGCGGCAGTGTCAGAGACAATCTGGTGGCGAATTCAATCACAGCAGAAACCAATATTAACACAATGCGTATCATTCGGATAGAGGGTGAAGGAACTGTGGTATCGGGCAATGCTGTACTTTTATTCAAAGATGGTGACGTGGAATGTACCATATATCCGTACGTGGTGAACGGTTTAAGCAGCATTGTGACAGATAACATGACGAATTGTACGTCTATCGGAACGATTGGCGGAGAAGGAACAGTGCAGAGTAATAATGTTGCCACCGGAGAGACAGCAATATAAAGGGCAGCAGACATTGCAGGATAGAAAATCAGCAATAGAGCAGAAAGGAAGGATATCATGAAAAACTATGTATTAGAAGAACATAACATGCCC
>CAMNSU010000020.1 GCA_946555455.1 uncultured Clostridia bacterium
AATTTTCGGAATCCCTTTTAACATTGGTTCTTTCTCCTCCATTCATGTTTCATTCTGCATTCTATTATACGACTCTGCGTTTCCCCTGTCAATATCCTTCTTTAAAAAGAAACATGTTTTCCTGTCTTGGCAGACCGGTAAATACCATCTACCAGCTGAACGGCGGCAATACCGTCCGCAATACTTGTATAAGTATCCGTTTTCCCTTGCAGGGCATGATAAAACGCCTGAATCAAGTTCCAGTGTCCGTTGCCCCAATAGGCTTTTCCTTTTTGCGTCACCTTGTTTGTCGCGATTTCCTCTGTTTTATCTTGCTGCTGTAAATATAGCTTATTATCCTGAAACCGCAGCGCCGCATTTTCCAATATGATTTCCAAATCAAAGGGCGTATTTGCGCAGTATCCATTGGTTGCAAAAAAGTGGAGTATCTGTCCTGTTTTGGTATAAAGCGTTGCCTCCGCTGTGTCCTCCACTTCAATGACATCTTGCAGCGTACGGTTTGCAATGGTGCCTGACAAACCGGCGCACTCTCCGCCAAGATAGGTCATCAAATCCAGCAAATGCACCGCCTGATTAATCAGCAGTCCTCCGCCTTCCGTCTCCCAGCGCCCCCGCCACGCTTCGCTTCTATAGTATTCCGGCGTGCGCTGCCACGTCAGCAGTCCTCTGCCGCCTTTCACTGCGCCATATGCTCCGCTGCTTATGATTTCCTTCATTTTCTGGATACAGGGCGTATAGCGGTTTTGCAAAATGCAGCAGACTTTCACTTGTTTCGCCAACAGTTCCGCGCCCAATGCTTCCGCTTCTTTCAGATTCATAGCAAACGGTTTTTCAATCACGATATGTTTTCCATGCTTTGCAGCCTCTCGCGCCATAGGCGCGTGCAGATAATGCGGTGTGCAAAGGTGAACGGCGTCCACCGCCGCATTCATCAGCACTTGTGTGTAGCTGTCATATACTTTGCAGCCATGTTCTTCCGCCAAGCGCTGCGCCCGCTCCGGAACAATGTCGCACACGCCGGCTAGGCGCACGCCTTCACATTCCTGAATCACCTGCGCATGAACGGGTCCTACTGCGCCGCAGCCCACCACGACAGCGCTTTTGTTTTTTTCCATGACGGTCACGCTCCCATTTATGCGTTTTTCAAATTGCGTAAGCTGATTTCCAGACTTTCAAACGGGTCACGCTGGCATACGTCCTGCTCCACAATATAATATTCAATACCGGTATTTTCACAGGCGTCCAAAATGTCTTTCCAGTTCAAATTTCCTTCCATCACTTCCGCATAAAGCTGTTCATTATTCTGAATCATCATATCTTTGAAATGAATCATCTGAATCCGTCCGCGCAGTTTATAAATCCAGTCTACCACATCTCCGCCGCCGGATTGTATCCAGTAAGTATCCGCCATAAAGGTATAGGTATCGCCTTCTTCCAATAAGATATCCATACCTGTCTTTTTCCCGTCAAATTTTTCAAATTCAAACCGGTGGTTATGATATGTTGCGCCAAGTCCTTCTTTTTTCAGTTCCTTCGCAATTTGGTCGAATTCTTTTGCAAATGTATGGAATCCTTCCGCACTGTGATACTCTTTTGGCATAGAGCCAACTCCTGCGCACAGACAGTTCAGCGTCTGATGGTCAGCAATGACCTTCTTCAAATCATTTTTCATATCATCATACGGAATATGCGTACAGATAATATGGATACCGGTAGCGTCTGCAATGCGTTTTAGTTCTTTTGCATCCGTAATCTTCGCGCCGGAAAACTGTACTTCGTTATATCCCATTGTTTTTAGTCTTTTAAAGGTTGTTTCAATGTCCTGAAAATTTTGGATATAGTCTCTGAGTGTATATAATTGCGCTGCAATTGGTTTCATTTTATTTGACTCCTTTCTTAGTGCGTTCCACGCACATCGCTTACGGCTTCCCATAATTCTTTTTTGATAGTGGAATTTTTGATTTTGTCTTGCAACAGTTCATAAAAGCGTTTTTCGTCTAAGTCTCCAGGGTTAATCCATTTGTCTTCCCACGCCGACATATGAATCGCATTGGAAATGGACAGACCGTTAATACCTTCTTCGCCCGGCGCCAAAAGCGGCGTTCCCTCTTCAATCGCCTGCACAAAATCGTTCATGATACCAACGTGTTGTTTTTCCCCTTTTTGTTTCACCGGAATCTCGCATTTCCAAACCTCCGGCGTACCAAACGGCACACGGTTTTTCTCATTGAACGCTTTCAAATCCTCCTCCAGACGGTCGAAACGAATGGTATCATTTTCCACAATCACCCGTCCGCGCGTACCGGAAATTTCCAGTCGGTTGGTGCCCGGAACCTCTGCCGTACAGGTAATGAACAGTCCTGACATACCATTTTCATATTCCATATATGCTGTCACATCATCTTCTACTTCAATGTTATAATGTTTTCCAAATCCAACAAAAGAGCGGATACGCTGCGGCATTCCCAAAATCCACCACCACAAATCCAACTGGTGCGGACACTGGTTGATTAACACGCCGCCGCCTTCATCTTTCCAAGTGCTGCGCCAATCGCTGGAATTGTGATATGCCTGCGGACGGTACCAATTCGTGATAATCCAAATGGCGCGCGTTATCGTGCCAAGTTCTCCGCTTTTAACCAGTTCGCGGACTTTTTGATAGACAGGGTTTGTGCGCTGGTTATACATGATACCGAACACTTTTCCGCTTTTTTCTGCCGCTTCATTCATTTCACGCACCTGTGCCGTATAGACCCCTGCCGGTTTTTCCACCAGCACATGCAGCCCGTTTGCAAACGCCATTTTCGCAATAACCGGATGGTCATAGTGCGGAACGGCAATCAAAATCGCGTCAATTTCGCCGCTCTTTATCATATCTTCCGCATTCGCAAAATGCTTTAGTCCGGTATATCCTTCGTCTTCCACCCATTTCAGCCGCTCCGGTTTGATATCGCAAACAGCCGTCAATTTTCCGTTTTTCACTTTGCCTTCCATCAAATGCATCACATGGCTTCTGCCCATGTTTCCGATACCCACAACACCAATTCTAACCATGTTACTCCACTCCTTCCAAAATAGAACGCAGTGCATTCACTGCAATTTCAAACGTATCCGCACCGCTCTTTGGTTTTTTCTGCGTCTCTTCTTCTGTTTCCAGCGCCGCGAAACCAACAAAGTCACCCAAATGCGGTTCCAAAGACAAAAATCCCTGATATCCGTCTTGCCACAGTCGTGCTAACAACTTCGGCACTTCTCCGATACCCTGCCCTGCCGGCACAACAATACCATCCGCTTTTGCATCTTTGATGTGGACATAACGTATGTAGGATTTCAAAAGTTCATAGGCGTGCGGATATGGCTGACAACCGCACTGCACAAAATTGGCAGGGTCAAACGTTGCCCATAAGTGGTCGCTGCCGACACTCTCAAAAATGTCCAGACACCGCTCCGCACTGTCGCCGTAAATCCCCTTTTCGTTTTCATGCAGCAAAGTGATTTGCTGCTGCGCCGCCGCGTTTGCCATGCGCTGCATACGCCGCAGCACTTCATCACGGTATTTTTCCGGTGCTTCGTCTTTGGGCAAGTAAAAACTAAACACCCGAATAGAATCGGTGCCTAAAATCTTGGCTTTTTCCATCAGATTTTCCAGCCGCGCCATGTGTTCGTCCATATCATCTGTAATGGATATTTTCCCCAGCGGCGACCCCAGCGCTGAAATCTGCATCTCCCCCGCGCGACATTTGTCTGCAACCACACGGATTTCCTCCATGCTGCAATCTGCAATATTTTTTCCGTCTACGCCGCGCATTTCAATATGCCCGATACCAAACCGTTTCATCTGTTCGATTTGCACATCTATCATTGGGTCTATTTCGTCTGCAAATCCTGATAACACAAATGTTGCCATAGATATCCCCTCTCTCATTTCTTTTCTTTATCTTACCTCATATTTTTTCAAATTTCTTTGTTATTTTTGCTTGGAATATTGCAAATCTTGTGGTATACTAACGATAGTATGCACTACCATGTAACTATTAAATTTTATCCCCTTACAAATATCTTTGGCAATTCAGCGGCAATATATTGAAAAACAAAAATGGAGGTTTTCCCTATGCGTGAAACAAGTTCGCACCACTCTGAAAAAGGGTTTAGCATTTCGCGTACCAAATCCTACTATAGTCAGCCCACCACCTTTCCAAACCACATTCACAACCACTATGAGATTTATCTCCTCCGCAGTTCTCATGCTACGTTTAAAGTAGAGGGACAAATCTATGAATTGACGGAGGGCGATGTGATGATGTTCAACAGCCGCGAATTTCATAACATCAGTTTTAACTTGCAGGAACCCTATGAACGGACTACTCTTGGTTTCACAAAAGATTATCTGGAAAATTTCAGTCACACGCCCTATGACCTGTATGCAGGTCTGGATTTCCGAAAACTGGGCAATGGCAATTTACTGCCGGCCGGCGCGGCGCGGCAGACCGGTCTCCTGCGCCATATAGAACAATTGGAAGAATATTCTTTTGGGAACAAACCGGAAAAACAAATCATGCTGCAATGTCTCATGTTGCAAATTTTAATCACGATTAACAAGCTGGTATCTGCTTCGGACTTTTCCGCCGGTTCCCATATCCATAACGAAAAAATTGTGGAAATCATTCAGTATATCAACCATAATCTCACCGCCGACCTCAGCTTGGATGCACTCGCCAGCCGGTTCTATATTTCCAAATACCACTTATCCCATTTATTCAGCGCTTCAACCGGCTTTTCTGTGAAGCAATATATCAGCAGCAAACGCGTTCAATATGCCCAAAAATTGATTTCCGGCGGCACAAGCACATTGGACGCATGTGTATCAGCAGGTTTTAACGACTATTCCAGCTTTTATAAAGCCTATAAAAAAATGTATGGTACAACGCCAAAATCTGCAAAACAGTAATAGAAAAAGAATGGTCGAATGCTGCTGCATTCGACCATTCTTTTTTCTATGATTTATTCTTCCGGTTCATCAACCGATTCTTGTTCCTCCGTCTCCTCTGTTCCTTCCTCTTGTAATGTTTCCTGTTCTGCCGCTTCCGTCTCTTCTGTTTCTTCCGGCACTTCTTGTTCTGCTACAGTTTCCGGTTCAATTGCTTCTTCCGTTTCTTTCACTTCCGGTTCCACTTTTGCTTCTATCATTTCCAGTTCCTCTATCGCTTGTGCCGCTTCCACTTCCTCTATTTCCGGCTCAGCTTTTTCTCCGCTGCTCAACCGTACCAATTCATCATAATAATTTGCCATAACCACATTCATATAGGGGACTATCCACAAAGACAGAATACCACAGGTCAATCCCATGAGAAAATACCAGCCAATGAACGACAAACCCAATATAAACAATTCCCATTTATGCCCCTTCATCAGTTCTCTGCTGCGTTTGATACAGACACATACGCCCATCTGCGGCTGATCCAGCAATAAATAGGGTATCATAGCAAATCCCAGCATGACATAGCATAACAATACTGTCGCAGCAATACCGCAGAGCACTGCCAAAGCCGGATGCACAAATGCTGCCAGCACTGCCGTAATGGCTGCACTGATAAAATACATCACCAGAATTACCAAGAACATCAGTGCATTTGCACCAAGCACTTTGCCAAACCGTCGGAACGGCTGGAACAATCCACCTACGCCGGTTTTTTCGCCACGCCGCAACTTCAAAAATGTCCAGCTATATCCTGTGGATATCATGCAAGCAAAAATAATCCACAACACATAGGCGACTGACATTGCAGCAATACCTGCTCCTTCAGAAAAAGCATTTCCGATTCCCCAGCAGCCCATTACAATAAGCATTGCGCCCCAGCTAACGGCAAACAGTACCAACGTAATCAATACGCCAAACGCCCGTTTTCCACGTAGTTGTTCTTTTGCATTTTGTTTCAATTCTTTTCGTGTTAACATTTTTTCGCCCCTTTTCTTGCAGCTTTAGATATTCGTTCTGAAAACAAATTTCTACGGAACGATATCCGCACCGCTTTATTCAGCAGGCAAAAGCCCGTCTAATGTATGCATATGCCCAAACTATCACCTACATACATTGTCCCACATTTTTACTGCCGTAAGAAATAATAAAACAAGACTTTTGAGGGCCAAAAACTTATTTTAAATTCATGCAAACACAATTTATTGACTAACGCTTCTATTTATGCCTATCTGCGTTCCTTTCTGATAAACGGTTCTTCTATTTTCAAATCCGTTAGAAGTTTATATTTTGCAGGGCGGCGGTATGCATTACCATGCACTTCACTTTCGCGATAGCGGCGAAGTTGTTCCAAGTCAAGTTCCGCCATATAAATTCCTTCTCTCCCATCTGCCTGCAAAATGCAAGTGTCGCGGGAACCTTCTGCTCCGGGTATATAAGCCACGCCGTCAAAAACACTGGAGCCGCCGTTGCAATCAGGAACAGTTTCAGGATAATTGCACGTAGCAATTGCTACCATGTTTTCATACGCCCGTCCGCGCAGCTGTGCAAGACGATTGATTTCCATTGGGCAGGCATTGGGAACCAAAATCAGTTCCGCACCTTTCAGCATTAAAATTCTCGCGCTTTCCGGAAATTCTCTGTCATAACAAATCATTGCTCCGACTTTTACTGCGCCGCAGGCGGTGGAGAGTGTCGTGACATAAAATTCTTCACCGGGTGTTAAATTCCGCTCTATATCAAAATCGCAGGTATGTACTTTTGCATAAGAAAATTGCTGCTTCCCAGCTCTATCAAACAAAACAAGTGTATTACGCGGATTGTTTTTAAATTGTTCCAGCAATGTAATTCCAATTGCCATGTCCAGTTCCTTGGCAAGTTTGGCAAATGCATTCACAAAATCACTGTCTCGCGGTATTGCCTCCGCTTTCCATTCTTCTACAGGACGGTTATAAATGTTATATCCATTGCTCCACATTTCAGGAAACAATGCAATGTCAGCCCCCATCTCCTTCGCTTTCCTGCACCATTCTATTCCTTTTTTAAGGTTTTCATCCAAAGTACTGCATGGCGCTATTTGCAGCAATGCAATTTTCAGTAAATTCATTGTTTCGTCTCCCTCCATTCTGTTTTGCAAATTACAATTAGCATCTACCATGAATATGTTAAAACAGACCTAAAACCATGCTTACTTCTCAATAAAAGTCCGTATTCATACGGTTTTCTCGACCTTAAATCTGTTCGACATTGTATCAAAAAACGGTAAATTTGTCAAATTGAGTTTTAAAATATAATACTGTTATTCTGCATTAAACCGGCGTTTTTTCACGCTATAATCGCAAAAAAGTCAAAAAAGCCTTGTAAATAAGGCTTTTTTGACCCGAATGATTCTATTTATTATTTTTTCGTTGACTATCTTTTCTACCAGATACGTCCGTAGTCTCCGGACGCGTTCATCATGGCTTCTATCATAAAATAATCTCCGTAGGACGCCATGGTTTCGTTGCCGTTCTGGCATTTCAAAATGCCGTTCACGGTTTCGTCCAGACAAAGATAGTTTTCTGTCAGTCCGTCCAGCATTTGCTTTGCGCATTTTTGCAAAAACGCGTTTTCCCTATGGCGCAAAATTTCCTGTATGCCGCACAATGCGACGGCGGAAGCGGACGTATCTACAACATGGCTTTCATTTTCCTTGTCCGCAAAATCCCACGTTGTCCATACCTGCGGTTTGCCGCAGGGAATCGCAGGCGTTTCCGGCGGCAATGAAAAATCCCATACCACAGCGCCGTCGCCGCGCAAATGCTTGCAAAAAAACGCGGCAAGCCGTTCGCTGACGTCCAGATAACGTTTGTCTTTGGTATAACTATAACAAATGGCGTAACCATAGATTGCCCACGCAGCACCGCGCGCCCAGCGCGATTCCTTGGAAAAACCGCAGTAGTTTTCCACGCCCAGCGGCGTTCCGTCCTCGGCAAAGCGGTATGCGTGACAAACAGAATCGTCCTCCCGCACGAAATATTGCAGCGTCATATCTGCGTGCGCCTTGGCTATCTCCGCATAGCGCGCGTTCCCACCTGCTTCCGCCGCCCAAAACAACAGCGGCAGATTCATCATGCAGTCCACAATCGCAAGCCCGCGGCTTTCCGTGAAAAAGTGGTCTTTTGCAAGTTCTCCGGACACATACGGCGGAACGGTATCGTCCATACGTCCCCATGCGCGGATATATCCGCCGTTTGGCACAAACCGGTGCGCCAGCGCGTCCGCCGCCAAAAGCCCGACCTGTTTCACGCGTTCTTCACCCGTTAATTGATACAATGCAACAGCGTACAAGCTGTATAAAAAGCCGGTGTCATGCATGGTTTCCAGCGGCGTTTCCAGCACCTTTGCTTCATATCCGTCCAAAAATTGTTTCATCCAGTCTATCGTCCTGCTGTCCTTATCGTATACATAGCTCCAGTACGCCATACCGGTAAAAAAACTTTGCGTCCAGTTAAAAATATGTTCAATACCAATACAGTGTTCCCGATTTGCAAAATATCTCCCGTCATGCGCCGCCGGAAACTCGCGCAAATCCGTCCCAATTTCCGCCATATTGTTTTTGACCTTTTGCATGACCGCTTGTAATTGTTCCTTCATGTCCCTCTCCTCCTCCGACTTACCGTTCTGTTTCTTTTTTCACCTGCCAGCCGTCCTGCGTTCTGCGCAGCATATAACGCGTGCCGTCCGTGGTGAGAATATCCATACCGCCGCTTGCCTGTTCGGCGGCGCGCAGCTTGTTTTCAAGGTAGGGATACACAATTGTATAAAACCGTTCTTCGCCCGCCCCTTTCATGCTTTGCTCTATATGGACACACTTTTCCAATTTTCCGTAGCTCGTCGCCATCCAGCCGGAATATGGCTCCTCTTGTCCGTAGGTCATGTGGTATTCTATCGGCTGCTGTGCAAAGGTTTGCAAAAAAAGCTCCGGCAGTCCTTCCTGCAAAACGGAAATGCTGTTTTCACCGAATGAAACGCTCTCCGGTGCATAGGTGTAGTTCAAATTCCACGAAAGCGTATAGGTATGCGGTTGATTCTCACCGTCTTTGACAGTATCCACCAGCACAAATGCCCCTAATTCCTTCAGGTGAACCACTTCCCGCTCGTGGCGTACATGAATATGGTTTTCCTCAAATTTTTCCACCGGCATTCCTTTCAGCACACCCAAAAGCGCATCGCCATAGTCATCACAATATTCGCCTTTTGCATATTCCACGCCCTCATTTTTGCCGCAGCCCTCCATGGGCGTTTCCCCGATTTTCTCCAGCACCTGCGGGTCGTTTACGGCAAACGGAATGCGGTTTTGCGAATAGCCGTCCACAAACAGGCTGTTATGCGCTGCCGTGGATACATGATACCGGTTGATAATCGTGCTTTGTGCATCGCCTGAATAGTTATAATTTCCGGCATCAATCAATATTTTTTCGCCGAACGCGCTGAGTGTAACAGCATTACAATCCTCATGTGCGTGACCAATCGCCTTGCGGCTGGTTTTAAACAACAAATACCGTTTGTCTGCCTGATTTTTAAAAACATAGTATCCGCCATACGGAAAAAACATGGTCTCCTGAAATCTTCCTAGCAGTTTAACGCCATACAACGCTTCATAATCCGCAATCAAACCGGTAACGTCCTCGCTGTATGCCTTTGCCACTGCTGGCCATGTATTGTCCGACTCCATCATTGCTGTTAAGAATTCGCAGCGTCTGATTACGCGCTCCTTCAATTTTTCTATGCGCGGCGTTGTTTGCCCGCCATATAAGCAATAGACCTCGTTAAACCAAAACGGCATGAAACTGTTGTAGTTAAAAGACTGTTCAATGTCTGTGCCGTCCGGCAGAATATTTCTGCGAAACGCCTCCTCCATGCGTTCCATACCCACAAGGTAAGCGGCAGGCGCCGCGCGCAGTTCGCTGAAACAGATGGAAAAACGCAGCAGTGCGGTTGCGCCGTCAAACAACTGATTGGGCGTATACCGCCGCGCATTGTTGATCATCACATCAACATGGTCGGTTGCAAGCGAAACGATTATCTTTTTCAGCAGTCTGTCCGAAAGCTCTTTTTCTCCAATGATATCTTGCAGCGTCGTCAGCAGCACCGACGTGCGAATGGACGCCGCCAGACCAATCCACGAACCGACAATGCATCCCGGCAGTTGTCCTTCGCCGCCGCATTTATATTTATATTCTGCAAGATACATGGGGCGCGACGTGTGGTATTCTAATCCCTTTGCCCCCCACGGGTGATGGTCCAAAAAGTCCTCCACAAACTGGCACCACTTGTTCAAATAGCGAATGTCTCCCGTATTTTGCCATGCGTTCACCAAATTCCGCGTCCATTCCAAATAGCACAAATGGCTCTGCCACTGATTGTCGTCAAACGGATAGTATAACCAGTCTATCGGCACAGGCAGCTGCACCGGCTCGTAGCCCAGCAAAGACAGTTTATCCTCCAGCATGAAATCCGCCAGCCGTTTCACCTCGTCCGCGTCCGGTGTACCGTGGTGCGTGGGCGCTTTTTGAAAAGAAGTGAACCGTTTCTTCAAATAGTCCCTGTATCGGCAAAACGCCTCGTCATACTCCCCCTGCTCCACACATGCGCGCACGTTTTCCAGACCCGCGCTGTAGATATTGACCAGTTTAAAAAATTCTTGATTACTCATCTCTTCATACATAACATCTTTCTCCTTGTTTGTATTGATTGACATTGACTATATTTTATTTTGCTTCCACCTGAGCAAAGCCGGAAGCCAGCGTTTCGCCGTACACAAGGACGCCGACGTTTCCTTTGCGGTCAGTCCTTACAACAGCAAGCGCGCGTCCTTTAAAGGCATGACAGGTATTTGAAGTGAAGCAATCTTCGCTGCACGGATTGGCACTGTAAATACCCAAAAGTTCTCCGCCTTGCACAAGACATGTCAATTCGTTTTCTGCGTCACTGATCAGTCTTCCTTCGCTGTCAACGATGCTGATATCAAAATAATACAGATCGCGGTTATCTGCGATAAACAGGCTTTGTTCAGGAACAATGTTAATCGCAGTGGGCTGTCCGGTTGTGTGCAGACTCGCTTTGGCGTATTCTGCACCGTTTTTGTATGCAATGGCGCAAATATTCCCTTTTTCATATGTTGTATCAATACGCGCAACACATTTTTCGGGCACACTCTCACCGACCATTCTTCCGTTGATATACCATTCGACTTTATCGGCATCAGTATAAACCTCCGCCGTTATCGGGCGACCGACATAAATATCATCAAAAGTCCATGTTTGATTTACGTCATAGAAGTGCCACTCCGTGCCGCTGAACCCCTCGCCGTAGTGCTCTGGATGGGTTGTAAAAATTTTAAAATTTTTATTTCCGAGCCACACCGCTTCCCTATAGTAGGATTGCGGACGTCTGAAACCGCATAAATCCAAATCTCCCTGGTAGCAATTTCTCCATGGAAATCCGCCCAAAGACAAACCCGGAATTTCTCCGTCTCTTGCCCACAGAAATCTTCCGGCGCCCTCCTCACCCATATTGTCATAGGCAGTCCACGTGAAGTCTCCTATGATATAGCTGTTGTCTCTGGTTAAACTCCACGAATCGTAAAAATGCAGGGCGTGGGTTTCAGAACCCCATATGACGCGGTTGGGATAACATTCGTGTTCAATGAGATAGCTTTCATAATAATAATTGCAGCCGACAATATCAAGCGGTTCCTCAAATTTTGCCGTGATTTCATTTGTCAAAAGCGCCATATCCCTGAAATCCAGCCCTTCGTATTTCTTTTCTAAAAACGCGGCATAATCAGCCGGATCGATTTTTTCCGGACGGCTTCTTCGGATAAACCCTTTGTTAATTCCCGCGGTTACAAATCTGGTCGTATCGTATTTCCGAATTTCATCGGAGAGCGCTTTCGACCATTGTGCCGCTTTTGAGGTTCCGTCGATTTCAAAGATTTCATTCCCAATGGAATAGCTGAATACGCACGGATGATTCCGTTCGCGGCGCACCGTATTTGCGATATCTCTTTTCCACCAGTCCTCAAACCATAAGCGGTATCCTGCCGGTCGCTTTTCCTTATTCCACTCGTCAAACACCTCGTCCATAACAATCATACCCAATCGGTCGCAGGCTGCCAACAGTGCCGAGGACGGAGGATTGTGCGCTGTTCTGACGGCGTTAAACCCTGCCTCCTTTAACAGACGGATTTTCCGCCGTTCCGCGGCAGGGAAAGCGGCTGCTCCCAAAACACCGTGGTCGTGGTGAATACAACCGCCCCGGAGCTTAATTGCTTTTCCGTTGAGCAGCAGTCCGTTTTCGGCGTCAGCTGAAATGGTGCGTATGCCGAATTCGTTATAGGACGTATCCAATAGAATGCCATCTTCAAAAATCTCGGTTTTCAGGGTGTATAGGTATGGATTGTCTATATCCCATAGCTTGGGCTTTTGTATCTCAACAAAACATTCGTGTGTTGTTTTTGATTTTTCGGAAATGCAAACTGACGCTGTTTCTGTTTTTATCGTATCGTCGTCCAACAAAACACTAAACCGCATCTTAATATTTGCTTTTCTGTCAGCGGTCACCGTATATTGCAGCTTTATCCGCGCACTTTCAGCAGTTATTTTGTCCGTCGAAACAAACATATCCCATGGTTCCAGCCGGACATCCCCGCCTTCCCAGAGGAAAACGTCACGGTAAAGCCCTGCGCCGGAATACCACCGCGCAGAACCGGAAAGCGGCATTGACGTAATCACGAGCTTATTGGTTCCGTCTGTGCGGATATCGTCCGTCAAATCCACAAGATAGGGGGTGTAACCGTGGGGATGGTTTACCAGATAATTTTCATTCAGATATACGGTAGAGCACATGTAGGCGCCGTCTATGTTTAACATATAATGTTTTCCCTTTTCAAAGGTCAAGTGCTTTGCATAAATTCCCTTTGTATACTGATAATAACCGGTTTCCCTCTCTCCCGGTGCGTGCGCCAGACGCTCGGAGGCAATCATATAATCATGCGGCAAATCAACGTCCATGTAATCGCCGTTTTCGTGCCTGAATTTCCAGCCGTTTGAAATACATATTTTTTTCATAACGTCCTTCTCCTTGCTATAAAATCACTTCGTTTCTGCCGCAAATTCCCGCGGTATCAGTCTAAACTGCGATTCTTTCGTCGGCTTTGTCTCTCCGAACAACGCTTTCACAAAGTTTTCCTGCATTTCCGGCAGTTGGTCATATGCCTGTAAAAATATATCGGAATCGGAAAACCAGTCGAAATATACCTGCGGCGTACCAAAGGACGCCACCACGCTTTTTTCCCTGCCGTGGGTCATCACGTCGAAAAATCCTCTTTCCTCCCCGCCGTAGAAACTGGGGCGTCCGCCGCCGGAAAAGAGTGCATAAATGATGAGATCGAATTTCTCGTCCAATTCCTTGCAGGAGTAGAGTTTTCCCTGCGTCTCGTTTTTTCCCTCGCCGAACTCAATGGGCACGCCGAAATTCTTAACGCCGTCGATAGGGAAATTATGCTGGATATGCGTTTCAATGCCATATTTGTTCAGCGCGTCTTTCATGTGGGAAAGTGCGCCATAGAAGGCTTCTCCGGTGGAAAAGCACACAATCGCCGCTTTCTTTATCTTTTTAGAGTCAAAGGGAAGTTTTTTGGTTTCATCACAGACAAGGTACAGCGACTGTTCGGCAACTTTTGTTTTGAACTGGTGCGACCGCTCGGCAAAGTGTTTCTCGTCCCATGTTTTGTTTTGTTTTTGGAACAATCCCAGCCGCGCTTTCATGGCAAGCACTCTGCTGCACGCGTCGTCAATGCGGCTTTCGGCAATGTCTCCGCGCCGGACTGCCGCTTCGATAATGTCAACATAGTCCGTAAAACGCGTTCCCAAAATCATGTCGTTTCCGGCATTAACCGCTTCAATATACAGTTTCTCTCTGTCATATACATTCTTAACGCCGCGCATATACAAATCGTCCGTCACAACAACGCCGCGGAAGCCCATTTCCTCTTTCAGCAGCTTTGTGATGATGGCATAAGACAGCGTTGTCGGCATATATCCGTGTCCCACGCGTCTGTCGTCTACCGCCGGAAATCCTCTGTGCGACGTCATAATGGAAGGCACGCCCGCGTCTATCATGTCCTGAAATATCTTACCCTGTTTTTCCTTCCATTCCGCAAGTGATGTTGAAACCGCAGACTGGCAAAAATGGCTGTTGCGGTATTCGATGCCGTCTGTTCCCGGAAAATGTTTGGCGCACGCCGCCACATGCTCCGACAACATACCTTTATGCTGGGCAACCGCCATTTTGCTAATCATTTCCGGATAGTCCGAAAGCTCGCGCAGTTTGGAGACGCTGTCGCATGGCATATCCACCACCGGTCCCCAAATCCAGTTAAACCCTGCCGCACTGCCTTCGTTCGCATTGATTGCGCCGTATTCATAGGAAAGCTCCTCGGACGCGGTATTCCCCAGCGCCGCGGCGCACGGCAGATAGGACATTCCGGCAACCTTTGACCTGCCAAAGCCCGTTTCCGCATCGCCGCCAAACAACGCCGGTACCTTCAAACGGGCGTTGATACTGTCCGCATATGACCGCATCGCTGTGCAGGTGGTCGGCTCGCTGGAACCAAACCAAATACCGCCCGGCTGATAGTTTTCCAAAAATGCGTCTTTATCCTGCATTTCAAAATAGATAGATTCCTCCAAAATATAGGTCTGACCGATTTTTTCCCGCAGCGATAAGTCCTTTACGCTGTCCACTGCAAATCACCGTTCCTTTCTTCGTGCCAAATCACAAACTTTTTCCTCTTTTTATCTCTATGTCCTTTGTCCGCGTGGTCTCCGCTAAATTCCCGCGGGCAGAAAAGAGGGGCGGGGTAATCCCCGCCCCTTTCATGCACTTCACCTGCGTCATACAGATTGGATATTATTCAAAATAGCCGTCCAAAATAGCGCCCCATGTGTTTTCTCCGTAATAGGTTGCTGTAAAGAGTCTGCTGCAATCCTTTCCGAAATTCTTATAGGTCTTGATATCCGCAAGCGCTACATTCTTTTTCGTTTCAACCTTTCCGTCTTCATAGTGCGCATACATCATGAGATTTTTGAACATCTGACCCTCTGTAATATAGATACTGCTGTTTGGATCATATTCCTCTTCGGCAAGGTTCTGCGTTGTGATAGTGAATATGCCATCATTATAGTCATAAATCCATCCATAGACAAATCTTCTTCTGTCCGGTGCATGATAGGAGTTGTTTGATCCTTGCTGTAATTGTCCCGTACTATCGGCAATGGTATAAGGATTCTGTACGGAACCGTCCGCCACCGGAACGCCTCCTGCGGTGCGTTCCAGTTTTCCTGTGGAACCGTAGAGCCAGCCTTTTTGGTTCTTGGTGGACAGCGGATTGATTTCATCTGCTTTATACAGTATATATGCACGCTGTACAATATTGCTGTTGTTCAGCTCCGTCATGATAATGTCGCCCACCTTGGGACTCGTCTGAGGCGCACTGTTTACCGGATTGCTCAGTGTATTAAAAATATCCGGATCGTTCGAAAAATAAATTGTTTCTTCCCCTCTGTTCCAACGCATTCCCGTCACCTTTTGCACGCGGTCGCCGTTTGCGTCCGAGGTGGTAACAACGCTGGTGACAATCATCGGACCGGTCGTTGTAATAGCGCCCTGCGTGGTGTTGGTTCCCGTAAACACAAAATAATCGCACAAAAGGGTATCCGGATTAATGGAATATGCAACAAACTGTTTGCTGCCTTCGCTGGGTGTTTCCGGTCTGCGATCCAGCACTGCATAATCATCTTCTTTTTCAGCTTCGATCGGCGTATAAATGATTCTGGAATACCCCGCTCTCCAATACGCTTTTCCGCTGAATCCGGCGTCGCCGCCCGGTGAAATAATCGTGCCTCCCACCTTGGTGTCATAGAGCACGCGCAGCCGGTCGCGCTGCGTATTTGTGCTGCCGAGCGGCAGCGGCAATTCAATCGCTGTCATTTTTCCTTCATCGTTTGTCCGATATCTGCAAAGTCCGGTGTAGCCCGAAAGCACACCATATAAATCACTGCCGTTTTTATATTTCCGTTCGGTGCCGTCTGTGCCATAAACGGTTGTGCCGCTGTCATCACAGGCAATCGACTCGAACTTACCGTTCGTTTTAAACATTCTCACGCCCACTGCAGTGCCAATGCCGCCGGCTTTTCTTGCTTCCTTCACATATCCAAAGTTCCAGCTTCCGGCGCTTGGCTGTCCGAGATACGCAATTTCGCCGTGCCGGTTGATTTTTGCGCTATAGATTTTGTTCAGCGAAACATTAAAATTACCGGAATTTTCAAAACTTTTCGCCACATTATAGGTCGTGCCGTCGCTGGTGATAATCTGCGTTCTGCCATCGTATTCTCCAAGCGACGCCACCGTGATATTTTCATCACGACCGGTATAGGCAATAATTTTTTTCACATCTCCGTTTTCCGAAATATCCAGCAGCATTCCCGCCGAAATCCCCGACAGAGCAATGGATTTGCCGTTTGCATCATAGAGTCTCACTTTTTTGCCGATTTCCTCCACCGGCGTTTTAATGTTATATTTACCAGGGCTTCCCTTTCCAACCAAATCAAAAACTGCGCCTTCCACGGTTTCAACGCCGTCTGCCACGCCGCCTCTGTAGCCGTTGATAATCACCAAATCCGCATCTACACCGTTCAGTGAAACTAAGGTGACGTCTCCGCTGTCATGCTGGAACAGTTCCTGCGTGAGCGCCGTAACCGCCAAACCGTTATAGATGGTATATGCGCCGTTTGCAACCCGTTTCGTCATGGTTCTGCAGTCTTTTTCATATCGGAGTACACCGCCGTCTAAGCTGATAAAATCCGTTATGTCAAAGGTCTCTGTATCGTCTTTTTTGGCAATGCCTGCCCAAAGGGCGTCAAATTCCTTTTCTTTGCCTTCTTTTACATAGTAGAGGTCAACATATCTTCCGATATATTCGCTGATATAATTACTTGAAGCGGTCAGATTGTAGATTTGATCACCGATTTTAATGGAATTTTTTCCAATCCTGCTTTCCGCCATAAAATTGGTTCTGCCGTTTTCTGTGATAATGCCGGTGACTTTGTCCAGCCCCATCATCTCTGTTAGCAGCGTTTCATTTTTCGCTGTTGTATATTCCGTCATATGTGAACTGACAGTGGTTTGCCGCGCAATCGGAACGTCCAGCGCATTATAGATGATTTTGGCAAACGTTTTGCCGTCCATCGCCGCACTGCTTGGAACGCCCCGCATGAGTTTCAGTTCATTCGCCACGGCAAGATATCCCGTAATGCCATTACCATTTTGCAGCGCTTTTTGTTCATAACCCAAAAGACGAACAAGCACTTTATAAACATGTTCTATCTGGATAGGTTCCTCCGGCTCAAACCGTCTTCCACCAACACCCTTCATGAGACCGATGGAACTGATGAAATTCACTTTATTATAGTATTCATGGCTTGCAGGCACATCTTCATACATGGAATTATCTTCCATTTCACCCACAAATTCTGCATCCTGATAACGGTCGCCGAAAATCGTTTTCGCCTCTTGAACAGTCTGACCGTAACAAGCAATGTCATATAGGACCGCAGCAAACCGCGCCCGCGTGACCGTCTCTTCTTCCTCCGCTTCCTCCAGCAGTCCAATACCGGAAACAACGTCAAACGCCGTATAGCGTTCCGGCTGTTCCGCCGCCTGCACAACAGGTATCAACCCTGCCAAAAGAGACATCAATGTCAATGCAATGATTATTCTTTTTTTCATTTTGGCTACCTCCCCATCTTTATTTCAAAATGCCCGACAGTATTTTTGCAGCCTCTGCACGTGTCACCGGCGCCTGCGGACGGAAACTGCCGTCCTCATAGCCGCTGATAACCCCTTTACCGTGCAAATATGTCACCGCTTCCACCGCATATTCACTGATGTCGCCGCTGTCGGTAAACACGGCTGCCGCGTTTCCTTCCGCCGCACCCAGCAACCGATACAGCACTGTGCAGAAGTCCTCGCGGGACACATTCTGTCCTGTGCCGAACACTGTTTCGCTGAATCCTTTCACTGCACCGCGTTCACGCGCCGCATATACATAGGGAGCGTACCAGCTTCCCGCTTCTACGTCGGTAAATCCATCGGTATTCTCTGCTTCTCCGAGGTGGAACGCCAACGCCGCCATTTTTGCCAATTGTTCCCGTTTCACATAGCCGGACGGGTCAAAATTTCCGCCGCCTACGCCGTTCATAATCCCTTTGCTGCTCAGACTCACAATCGCGTCCTGCGCCCAGCCGTAGTCGCTGATATCGGAATAGGGAAGAATATTTTCCTGCGTTGTCGGATCAACCACCTGCCCTGTGGCAAATGTTGACTGTTTCCCTCTGCCCGCGGCGCTTCCGGCACCGGAACCGCCGCCCTGATTACCCGGCGTGAAGGTCGGTTCTTTTGCGTCCGCGCATTCTTCAATGACGCTTTCCAGATTGTCGTTCGTGATGGTATTTTTTGCTTTGGCAATTGCCGCGTTTGCATAGATTTTATTCGTCAACGCACTGTATTTCGGCACAGAGATTCCTGCATATTCACAGTTGGCAGCCGTCAGGCACGCGCCGACATATCCGCTTCCGCTTTCATTGCTGTTTGCCAGCACATTCAAAATGGTCTGCCGTGCAAAATTTTTCAGCAAGTCCTCCGGCGTTGCAAACGATTTGCCCAGCATTCCCTGCCGAACGGCATTCTGTCCTGCCGCTGTCATTTTGTTTTGATACAGGCTGTAAATCGTCAATCCGTCTTTGTCCAGCTGATCCAGCCCCAACACTTCTTTAAAGAGGAAGTCGCCGTTTTCATCAAATATGGCAGCCGTATTTCCGGCATTGTAGCTTTTCACCGCCGCATAAGCGCTTACAAAATCGTGGAAACGATCCCATGAAGCTTTGGCAGCCTCGTCATCTGCAAAGGACAATGGATTTTTTTGCAATTCCGCCGCCAGCTTTTCCGCAATTTTCGCCATATATGCCGGCTGGAAAATTGCGTCCTCCATATACAAGCTTTCCGTGTTCTCTGTTAAGAACGTACTCAGCGCCGCCGCGTCCATGGTTTTCGTGGTACCCAGCAATTTTTTAACCTTTGCAAACGGTGAATAGAGCACCGTTTCTTCTTTGGGTGTTTCTCCCGCCTTGCCGCCAGTTAGCACCGTGTAGTATCCGGACGGCGCCGTTTCTTCTATCGACAGTGGTATCTCCACGGAATAATTGCCGTTTTCATCTGCAGCGACACTGTTTTGGTAGCTAACAAGCGATACATCCGCCATTGCCGCCTGCGCCGTAGCGCCCGGCGCAAGTACGAGAACATTCAGCTTTTGGTTCGGCTGCGCCGTTCCGGAAATCTCAATCTTCCCGTCATACATATCCGTCAGCTCCGCTGCGCTGACGCTGCATGTCAGCGTCAGTACCATGCATAATGCAAGCAGTCCTGCAAGTTTAGTTTTCATTCTCTGCACCTCCAAATGCGTTGTTTGCCGCGTTCAGTTCATTGGTATCCTGATCCGTTATAATCATTTCGTCCGCAATCAATATCAATTCATGCTCTCCGTTCCAATATACCTTTTTGCCAAGGCTTTCCGCCATCGCACGGAGCGGAATCATGGTTCTGTCATTAATGGTGGCAGGGGGTACGTCAAGTGTCCCTGTCTCCGTCCCGTTTTGATATTCCGTGGAACCGATAACAAACTTGATGGTCTTGTCACCGGACTGAATCGTTACAGTCTGACTTGCTTCCTCCCAGTCTACCTTCGCACCGAACGCCTCTGCTGCAAACCGTATCGGTACGAGCGTTCTGCCGTCCACAACAGTTGGCGCAACGTCCATTTCCGTCAGCGGCAAGATGTTTTTAAACGATTTTGTGTTTCCAACCTTCAGCAGCAGGCTGTTAGAGGATTTCTGCGTGAACACTGCTGAGAAATAGCTATCCTCTACCGACACAAGCTCTGATTTGATTGCCGTCAGCGGTACCAAGCCGTTACCGCTCGGTGTAAACATCACTTCCAGTTCACTCTTTGCCTGTGGATTGATGCATTGGAATACGCCGATTTCCCGCCAGCCGTCCTCGCCCGTTGTAAAATCAATCGTGGTTTTAAAATTGGTACTGTGGTTTTCACAGGTCAGCGTCGCCTTGCTGTCGCCGCCGTCCGGCACCGCCGAATGCCAATAGGAGAGTTTATAGTAGCCAATCGGAACGTCTGCGCCGAGTTTCCATCCTGCCGCGCTGCCTGCCGTACCGGAGCGCGCCGCCGAGATGCCGTCATAGCCTTTAATGTCATGGTGCGTCATCCATGATCCGCCGGTCTTATACTGCGCATCATTGATGGTATAGGTTCCCTCCATGCCGTTTTTCATTTCTATCTCCGGCAGCGTATAGGTTCCGGTAGGTACTTCACTTGAAGTCCTGAAGGTGAAATAAGGTCCGCCGCCGCTCGGCGTCATTACCAGATACGGCTGGAATTTTAGCGGGCTTGCCGTGTCGCAATATTCAAACACCGGTTTGTCGTCCACAATAAACGCAATCAACACGCCTTTTTCCATGGGGAGCGCTCCGAATTGTACTTTGTGCCATTTTCCTTGTTCAATAAAGCCGTCGTTTGGTACAGAAACAAACAGTTCCGATGCTTTGCCCTGACTTTGCAGCTCTATCGCATCGTGTTTGATAATCACGCGGTACATCGGTGAGGAATTACCGTAAATCCTGCCCAAATCTGTTGTTGCACTCAAACCGATACCCGCCCAGTTGGAACTTATATTTTCACCTAAATCAACTTTCATGTCAAAGCACAGCATTTCCATATTGGTGCGCTGCACGCCGTCTGTGAGCAAGCCATCCATGCCGCCTTCATATTTAATCGTCAATTCATCGTTTCGATATTCTTTCGCAAGCGAAGTTCGGCTCGTTTGCCATGTGCCGTTCACGTCCACTTTAGTATAGGCAATCGCTTTGCTTTCCAGTACATATTGCGCCTGATTGGACAGCTCATTCACCTGCTTCATATAGTCCGCATAAGAGGACGCTTGTTTTTTGTGCGCCATCAAATCTTTTGCCGCTGCCAAAGAATCCTTCAGCTTTGTAACCACTTCTTGATTATATTCCTCGTTTCCTTCCGTCATGGCAAGGGCACGGTCTGCACTTTCAACTGCACGTTCCAAACGGCTCCAGTCAATTAAATGACGGTCGCTGTAGTCGGTCGCGCTGGTGGTGAAGGTATAAACATCGCCCACGCTGCTC
Source organism: uncultured Clostridia bacterium (assembly GCA_946555455.1). Classification (GTDB taxonomy): domain Bacteria; phylum Bacillota; class Clostridia; order RUG12999; family RUG12999; genus JAAWTG01. The sequence goes on from CAMNSU010000020.1 coordinate 21,305, forward strand.
CATTTCTGGCGGCAGTGCAGCGAATTGGTAACCGCCTGCACTTTCCAATAATATTGTTTGCCCTTTTCCATCTCCGGCAAAGCAATTGTCGTTGCATAGCTGATGCCGGAAGCAACCACATTTTCAAGACTCGGGTCGGTCGCAACGGTATATTCATACCAGTCCGCCGGATAGGCTTCCTCCCACGAAAGTTCAATCGCTTTTGCGTTCATGTTTTTCCGTCCGTTCTGCGGATAGGTCTGGAAGAATTCTTCTCCTTCCAGGTTAAATTCTTTTTGCGGTCCGATGGTTTTGAGGTCGAAATCCTCGGACGGAATGTTGTCGCCGAGATGATATTGTTCTTTCACCTCGTTTTTGATTCTGTAGTCCAAATTCTGCGGTTCTACGAAAATATCCAGATTGTCAAACTCCAGATTGTTTTCCAGCGTTCCTCCGTTTGCCAGCATTTCCTCCGAAGCAATCAAACTTTTGACAAGACTCGCCTTGGCAAACACATTGTTGGTATAGGTATTATATTTGGTTGTATGTACACCGCCGTTTGCTTTGAGTTCATTGAGATTCCGCGCCACCCATGGGTATTTGGTGCTCCACGGCGCCCCGAAGAAGTTGACGTCGGTTTGCTTTTCCAGCCAGGTATACGCCTGATAATTATATGCTTTGTTACCCGCTCTTGATTTATTGACATATGCGCCGCTCTTGTCACTCAACGCAACAATGTTGCCGTCGCCGGTGATATCATTGCCGCCGCCCGCCAGATATCCCGATACCAAATGAGAATGTTCGCCGGGCACGACAATGTTACCAATCACCGACGTACCGCTGAAGCAGTCGTCCAAATAGATACCAAAGTTGTTGTTCTGCAAATGCAGCGCACGTTCATCTGCGCCGAAATCATGCACAAAGTTGTTTTTCACAACGTTGCCCGGACTGTGCCAGGAACGACCCATGTAGATAACGCCCTGGTCGCCCTTCTCACGCAGGCAGTTATAGAATTCATTGTTTTGCGCGACAACCTCCGCGCCGCGGTCGTCAACCGGCGTCATGTTCAGCGGAATACCGTCCACGCGGTGAATCAAATTGTTTTCCACAATCGTCCCCACGCCCGACGCGTCAATGAGGTTGTGTGTGGACAGGTAATTATAGATGTGATTGTTGCGAATAACGTTGCCGGACGGCGTGAGCGTCGGCAATGCGTCCGGGTCAGAGACGGAAATTGCACTTCCTGCACTGACGTTGTTTTTAAATTCGCAGCCGTCAATCAAAATGTTGGTACCCTTCATCCGCAGCGCCTGACCGACTGAGTCAAACACGCAGTTCACAACTGCAATATCATCTACTTTTGCGTTCGCGGCTTCAATTACCCTTGCCCGGTAATGGTCGCTGAAGGTCAGCCCTTCAAAATGAACATGCTTGGCGTTGCTGACGTTAATCGTCGCCAAAGAAGCGGATATCGTCAGCGTGTCCTTTTCCCTGTCCAGCAGATAGGGCGGATAGTAGTACAGAATCATTTTTTCTTTGTCAATATACCATTCGCCCGGAATGTCGATTTCCTCCAGAAGGTCAATTGCTCTCCAGCGCGACTGTGCGCCGATTCCGCGCGTTGCGCCGCCCACGGTAATGGTGTTGTCCGCAGCGTTCGCCACACAGTTCAGAGCCGCGTCGCCCCAATATTCCACAGCGAAGAATCCTTCAATACAGAAGTTTTTTGCGTTCGCCCACCGGCTGACACGCGGATTGTCATATTTAAAAACCGGTGCAACGGAGCCACTGCCCGCCGTAATGATTTCCGCTGTTTCGCCCATAACTAGGTAGTCCTGATTGGGGTATTGCGCCAACTGCTGGTGTTTGCCGTTGAGTCTGAGCGAGCGGCGTTCCAGCTGCGCCGAGCTTCTGGTATACATATCTACATCACCCGACGTCACGCCCTGCGATTTCAAATCCATCTGTACGACATAGGGCGCCGCTTCCTCAGGAAGTCTCGCCAGGATTTTTTCATCGGTGACGCTGGAAAACTTTGAAACGTCCAGTGTTTTCGCGCCGGAGAAAATCACCTCTCCGTCGCCCGCGCTTTTATAGGTAATGGGCGCGCCTTCAAATCCGGAATCCGACGCCGTAAACGTTATATGGTCCCGCAGGGGATAAGTTCCCGCATGGAACAGTACATTAACGGGCGTGCCTCCCTTCTTCACGCTGCTCACCATACGCATGGCTCCCCCAAAGGTTGCCAGCGGATGCTCCGGCGTACCGTCCGCCGAATCGTTTCCGTGCACAGAGACATGGATTTCAATTGCCTGCGCCGCCACAGCCGGCAACGCCGAAAACGCGCTGAGCATAAGCGCAGCCGCAAGCACGGCGGATAGCCATTTTACTTTTTTCATATTGCCTCACCTCTTTAAAATTAGCTGTTTTTTCCTGTCAATCGGAAGTAAATTCTGAACGCTTGATAGGGCGAAGCATTCCACCGTATACTCCGGCTTTACAGCAATGTTAAGCTGTTTTGTAAATGTGTTTTCCTGTCCGCTTACGATGGGGTCGCTGAACACCTGTGTGTCAACCATCTTGTCCGCCGCCTTCACGGCAACAAGAATGTCCGCGCTCTGTACGTCGGTTCCGTCAACAGTATAGGTCAGTTCCGCTTTCCCCGCCGCGTTTTGCTGAAAATTCTGCACCGTCACAATTTCCTTGTCTGTTTGGAATGTGCCTGTTTCGCTTCTCCAGCTTTTGCCATAGTCCTTGGAAAGATTCCGCGCCGTCACGCGCCAATAGTATACGGTGTCCTTCGTCAGTCCTGAAATGTCGGCGACATTTTCATAGACCGTGCCGGATTTCACCACTTTTGTAAACGCTTCGTCCGTGGCGATTTCATAGTAGTATTCGTCCGCCGGCGCAGCGTCCTCCCACGCAAGCGTGAGCGCGGAGGCGTTTGGATAATCGCCGTGCAGTGGATATTGCAGCCGCACCGGTTCATAGGTCATGGAAAGCGTTCTGGTGAGTCCAATGGTGGACATATCGAAGCTTTCGTCCAGCACCTGTGCGCCGATACCCTGCGCCGATTTTGCCGCCGCCGTCACGCGCCAGTCGTTTGCCGCGGCGTTCACAAAAACAGAATTATTTGCCGCCGTCACATTTCCCGATTCTAGTCCGTTCTGTTTGTTTCTCGTTGCTATGTTAAAGGCTTTGTCATTATCAAAAAACAGGTTGCCGACCAGTTTTTCGTTTTTGGGAATGTGTTTGCCGTCCGCTGTGATGTCCGTCATGATTTTGTTCACCTGCGGATATTTTGTCAGCCATATTCCTTGGTCGTATTTCAGTCCGTCGTTATATGCCGCCTGCATGGCGGTATACGCACCATAGCTTGTGATGTTGAAATTAATTGCGCCGGTTCTGTCGTTGAAATCCGCGCCCCGAAGCGTATGGACAATGGTGTTGCCCTCCACGTCAAGATTGCTGCCGCCGCCCAGCACAATACCATAGGTTTTATCTTTGTTGTTTGCGTTGATGATGTTGCCGGTAAAGCTTGCGTTGCTGTGCGTATCGTCTGCAAAAATACCGTAGGTGGGATTGCTGAACCAACTCAAATTTTCATGAATGCCGAAATCATGAATATAGTTATGGCTGACCGTGATGCCGGGCGAATACCACGAACGTCCCATATAGATCATGCTCATATCGCCTTTTTCGCGCAGACCATTATAGATTTCGTTGTTCTCCGCCGTGCATTCGGCGATTCTATACTGCGGGTCTATGCTGCCCAGCAGCAGCCCGCCGTCATCCGTGCGGTGAATCAGGTTGTTTGCCACCCGTGCACCCACGCCGCCCACAAAGACAGGTGCGGAACCGAGGTCGGTATTGTAGATATAGTTATTTGTAACGGTAATTCCCGAAGGGGTGAGATTGTTAATCGCACCTTGGTCGTATATTCTCACCGCGTTTCCTTGCAGGTTGCGGAAATCACATCCGTCTACGGTGATATTTTTTCCGTCCAGATTAATAGCGCCCGCCGTGTTCACGAAACTGCAGTTTTTGACGGAAATACCGTTTACTTTGCCGGTTGCCCGCATGACGTCGCCATAGTATTTGTCGCGAAATTCCAGTCCCTCAAAACAAATATTGTTTGCGCCGTTCATTTCAATCATCTGTGCAATACTTGCGCCGTTGCTGTTCACAGTGAAGCGCAATTCGTCGTTTGTTTTATCAAAATTGCGCGGCGGATAGTAGTACAGCGTCATGCTTTGTTTATCCACATACCATTCGCCAGGAATGTCAATTTCCTCCAACAGGTTAATCGCTCTCCAGCGTGTTTTGTAGCTGATTGCGCTTTCGGATTCGCCCATGGTAATTTGTTTTTTCGCTGCGTCCACACTGCAATTCTTTGCGGTATCCGCACGATATTCCACCTCAAAATAGCCCTCTATCCAAAGGTTATCCGCCGTTTCCCAGCGCGAAATTCTATCGTTATCCCACTTGAAAATGCAGGTTCCGTTTTTACTTCCTGCCGCAACCACATTTGTTTTCAAAAGCGAACCGACACGCAAAAATCCGGTATTGGGATAGCGCGCGATTCTCTGCGGTTTGCCGTTGAGCAGCAGCCCTCTTTCGTTGAGCAGGTTGCTGGTTCTGGAATATAAATCCACGTCCGCCTGTGTAATACCGCTTTGCGTGAGGTCAAGCTGCAACACTTTTCCTCTTGCTTCTTCCGGCAAACGCAGCAGCGTGTCTGCGTCCGTCACCTCAGTAAAATCCGCAGTATTTAGCTTTTTGGATACGGTAAACACAGGTTTTTCGCCTGCCGCCGCTTTATAGACAACCGGCGTATTCGTACCGCCGGAATCGGCGGAGGTGAACCGGACGGTTCCCTGCTGAAAATATTCTCCCCCTGCGAAAATGACTTCCACCTGATTCGCAGTTTTGTCTATTTTCGCCGCTGCTTTTCTTGCGCCGTCCATGGTTTTCAGCGGCGCGGATTGCGTGCCGGCGGCAGAATCGCTGCCGTTTGGCGCAACATAGAGCTGCACAACTGTTTTTTCCTCTGTCAGCGGCGCAAAATATTCCTTGCTGCCGCATTTCACATAGAGATATTCACTGCCGCTGAGAGACGAAACGCCAAAATCATAGGAAAACGCGCCACTCTCATTCGCTTTGCACACGCCGAAATGCAAAATGTTCTGTTCGGCTGCTGCCGCCGTCGTCGCTTTACTGCCGCCCGAGAGCAACTGCACGGTGACGAATTCATTTTCCGGCGCGGCGTTCAGGCTTCCCGAAAGATGAATGGCATTCTCTTGTACGTTCGCCTGCACGTCAATTTGTGCCGACTCTGCCGCCGCACTCAGCGGCAGAATCAGCAGAGCAGCCAAAAGTAATAGACTGATGATTCTTTTATACACAGGCTCTACCTCCATATCTCCTCATGGATACCCACCAGATTTTCAAAGGATTGCCAAACGAAGCATTTGATGGTGTAGCCGGTCCCCGCCGGAATCACCATATTCGCAACAACGTTTTTGGTTGCGCCCGCCGTAATCGTTACCGCTTCGCCGCCGATTTTGCACATTCTGCCATCCGCGTCAAACACGCAGAAGGTAACGACTGCCGAGCGGCTCTCCGTTCTTTCGTTTGACGTGACGGTTGCACTAACGCCGATGGTTTCGCCGCCGATTGGGGTGGACGGGTGAATCACATTGTCACGCAGCCTGACTTCAAAATCGGACAAATTCAAACCGTTAGGCACAAAGAAAATCAGTTCGGGGAATCCGTAATTTCCGGTGAATTTCGCTTTATCCGTGAACCGGATTTCATATTTGCTGTCAAATTCCACCGGTTCGTTCAGATTCACCGTCACCGTGTTTTCGGTTGCCGCCACTGTTGCGCCGCTGACTGCCGCGCCGTTTTTCAGCACCTTCACGCTGTCCGCCGCAATGGTGGAAACGTCAACGCTCTGTTCAAACGTCATTATAATGGTTCCGTCAAACAACTTACTTTCACCATAGGCAGGGTCGGAACTCCAGCCGGATATCGGCGACACTTTGCCGTCCGCCACACGGAAGAACCGCGTGCTTTCGGTCTCCGTTGCCTTGCTGTCGTCCAGGCTGGTGATGCCGCTTTCCAGCTTCAAAGAATAGGTTCCGTCTGCGAATCCGCCAATCGGAATCACCCGCAGCAGCGTACCGGACGCTTTCACGCTGTATTTTACAGGATTGATTTCGCCGTTTTCATATTTATTCAGCACAATCTTGCTGCCCTGCATTCCGCTCACATCATCGGAGAAGGTGAAACCGGCTTCTTTTGCTGTGATTTCTTCGCTCTCCAGCGTCATGGTATCGCGGTGTTCGGGTGGTGTGATGGCTTTATAGACCTTCAGATTGTCTATCAGATATTCACCGTTGCGTACCATGAAGACGAAACCGCCGCCGCGCAGACCGCCTGCCGGAAGATTTTGTGCATGGAATGTCTTGCCGCCGGTTTTTGCTTCTGCAACCACAAAAGCGCGGTCGCCTTTGGTACTGAGCTGTACTTGCTGCGGTGCAGAAATATTTTTTGTGTTTGGTATCGATGGATTCGTGTAGCCATAATTTTTTCCGTCTGCATTTCCCCACAGCGCCTGTACGCCGTCACTTTTAATGGTTGTAGAAAGCGTGCTCGCGCCGCGCAGTTCCTCCAGCCCCTTGGCACTGTCAATGTCTCCCACACCGTCTACTTTTTCCGGATGTGTTTCCAGATATGTAAACGTCATTGGTACATTACCCGACACATAATCAAATTCCAATGTATAGTCCTGCCAGTCCTTCTGCACTTCCTTGAAATCTTTGTGGTAAATTCTGCCCATGTCCACTACGCTATATATACCCAGTTTTCCATTTTCCGCCTTGGCAATGGAACTGGTGTTGTTTCCAAAATATTCATGCTGAATTTCTTTGTCGGTCTGGTAGCTGTCGAAGTCGTCCGCAAACATTTGCAGCAGCTTGAAGGGCAGCACTGCCGCTTCTTCGCCATTTTCCAAAATTTGCAAGGAATATTCTTCGCCGATTTCAAAGGGTGTATCCGGCTGAATCGTCAATTCGGTTTTGTTTCCGCTTATTTTTTTCTGCACTGTCAGTGCAGCGCCCCCCCCCGTAGAGTTTTGCGCCGTAACTATTCCGTTAGCTTCACCGTCCAGTGTGACAAACGCCGCCGAGGTGGTTGCGTTCCAATAGGAGATTTCATAGGTCTTAGCCGGTTCTATTTCCACTGCCTGATAGACTTTCAGATTGTCAATGAAAAAGTTTCTGTTGATGCCATCGTTTTTGCGGCAGCTAAATCCAAATCCGCCGCTTCTTGCCGTCCCTGCCGGAATCGCTTTGTCAAAACCAACTTTGCCGTCAACAAAAGTTGTGACATATCCGTCCTTCGTGCTCATCTGTATCGTTGAAGCATCTGTAACTTTTTTTGTATTTGTCGCCAGCGTTTCACTGCCGCCCGCAATGTAATTGTAAATTCCATTATTATTCAAAAATATTGAGTTGGTGCTCATCTTTTGCATATTGCCAAATTTCAGATCATTCCCACTCGCACTCGCCGGATGCGCTTCCATATACGCAAACACCTGTGGCGCCGGCTGGTATTCCGCATTATTAAATGTCATCTGTACGCCCGGCGTATACTCAAATTCCAACGTATAGTCCTGCCATTCTTTTTGCACTGTTTCAAAATCTTTGTGATACACCGTTCCTTCATCATTCACATTTCTCACACGCATTTTTCCGTCCACCGGTTCTGCCGCCGTATTTCCATTGCTCGCCTTCCAGACTGCACCGATTGCGGAATTATTCTCATAGTCAAAATTATCCTCCAGCAGCTTCTGCAGCTGAAAATCTTTTGTGCAAACAAGCGCTCCGCCTATCTTGATTTCCGCTGTATATGCTGTATCCAGTGTAAGTTTATCGGCAAGCGCCGCTGTGATGGTTGTCTTGCCGCCCGCATTTGCTGTTGTCACGGTCGCCGCCTTGCCGCCAACCGTCACCGCAACATTAGACGCTTCGCCGCTAAGTTGCGCCATAAATGTTGTAGTTGTTGCGTTCCAGCGCTCAATCGTCAGTTCCTCCGGCTCCGGTTCCTTTTCTACCGCTTTGTAGACTTTCAGATTGTCAATGAAAAAGTTTCTGTTGATGCCATCGTTTCTACGGCAGCTAAATCCAAATCCGCCGCTTCTTGCCGTCCCTGCCGGAATCGCTTTGT
>CAMNSU010000021.1 GCA_946555455.1 uncultured Clostridia bacterium
AGCCGGAAAAAATGGAAGTGACGCTGGAACTGCAAGGCGAGGACGGTGGCAATGATAACGGCGAGGACAGCGGCGGCGGACAAACGGGCGAACAATCAAAATTGATTTCCGCCACGGGCGAATCTTTTTCAGAAGCGTTTTTGCAGCTGCAAACAGAACATGGAAAACTGCTCAATCTTGCCCACAGCGACTATTTTCTGATAGGCGAAGAAGCGGCGGGACGCGGACTGACGCCATATATGGATTTTATATCCAGAAACAATCAAATTCAGTTTTCTGCGGATGTTTTCATTGTGAAAGGAATGCGGGCGGCGGATTTTATGAGTCGGTTTGGCGAGGCAAATGGTATGGTGAGCAGTCAACTCAAAAACATGGCCGAAAAAACGCGCGATTTATCTTATATAACAAATACCTCTGTGATACAGGTGATGGGAATGCTGGACAATGCAAGTCATGGCATGAAGATTCCGTATCTGGAATTAAAGGAAAAAGGTGAAAAACAAGTAGACATGGAAATGAGCGGATACGCCCTGTTTCGGGACACGGCGTTGGTAGACTATGCCGACACGGAGGCGTCGCGCGGCATGAACTTTTTTTCCGGCGAGGTATATTCCGGCTTGATTCCGGTGCAGGATACAGAGGGAGAAGCGGTTGTGACACGCATCAGCGACGCGAAAACAAAGGTAAAAGTCCGCTATGAGCAAAACGAATTGCGGGTGCAGGTGAAAGCGGAGATTCACACAACACTGGAAGAGACGCATTCCAAGAAAAATTTGTTTTTGCCGGAAGAATATGATATTTTGATGGGACAGCAGAATCAATATGTGGAAAATTTAATACTGCGCGCCGTGCAGGAGTCGAAAGAAAATCGGATAGATGCGTTGTCGCTGGCGGACAGCTTCCGTATGCAGCATCCTGTTATTTGGGAGGATATCAAAGAAAATTGGACGCAGCGGCTGACGGGGGCGCGGTTTGAAGTGAATGTATCCTCCAAAATGGACCGGTCCTATGACTATGAAGAAGCAAACCGGTATGGACAATCATAAAAAAGGAGCAAAGCAAAATGATGTTTTGGATTGCAGTGGTAGCTATTGTGGGAATCATAGATATCAGGACGGCGGTTCGTCACAAGAATTATAAAGAAATTGCAGCGTTTTTGGTATTTGCGGCGGGCGCAGTTTCGCTTGTGCTCTATGTGCAGCAGCATCCGGCACAAATGAGTCTGGCACAGATAACAATGCAGTTGCTTCACATTCGGTAGAAGGAGAGGAGAATATGGAAAAAAAGATATCGCTGCGCGAAGCGGTTACATTATATCTGCTGATTACCGTATCGCCTACTATTATGGCTTCTACCAATTATGCGGCGCAGCAGGCAAATCAGGCGGCATGGCTGACGCCGCTGGTCGCTGTCCTGCCGGGACTGTTTTTGGTTTGGGTGATGAATAGGCTGTTTCAGAAATATCCGTCGTCGTCCTTTGACGAAATGCTCTACGACATTTGCGGCGTCTGCGTGGGAAAAATCATTTTGGTGTTATATGGTATTTGGTTTTTGGTATTATCCGCCGTTTACCTGCGTTTTTATGCAGAACGGATTCAGAGTTCCTTGCTGACGGAAACCGGAATTGATGTGCTGCTGATTGTCATGTTTGTGCTGATTTGGTTTTCACTGCGCAAAGGACTGAAAACGGTAAGCGGGTTTGCGGATTTGACGCTGCCGGTGATTTTGTTTTTGCTGGCGTTTTTGGTTGTCTTTGCGTTGCCGAAAATACGCATAAAGGAACTGTATCCAGTGACCTATTTGGACGCAGTTCCGGTTTTGAAAGGCGGTTTGGCGCCTGTTTCTGTGACAGGATATTTGATATGCCTGCTGTTTTTGGGAAACAAAATCAAAAACAAATCCCAAATGAAAAAACAGGGGACGATTGGTATTTTATTGCTGGCGGGCATTTCTGTTTTGATTATCGGCATTTCCATTGGAACCTGCGGCGTTTCGGTGACAAAACGCTCGCCCATTCCTTTTTTCTTGGCAGTGAAACAAATTCAGATTTTAGGGATTTTGGAGCGGTTTGAACCCATATTGATCGGCGTTTGGATTATCTCCGATTTTCTGCTTCTTTTTTTATTTATTTATTGTTTTCTGGATATTTCAAAATCCGTCTGCAATTTGCAAAGCAGCCGCATTTTGGTGCTGCCGCTGCTGCTGCTTTTGCTGCCGCTGACAAAAATAATTGCGTCATCACGGTTTGAACTGGAACTGTTTACAAAAAACGTGGTTGGCGCCGTGGGAATGGTGTTTAAATATATTATTCCGGCGGGCGTTATTTTGCTTGGCAAAATGAGAAAAAAGTGTTAGTGAATGATCCGGCAAAGAAGCCACGCGCTGAAACCAAACATTAAATTTTTATAAACATTTTCTTAGCAGCATTGACATAGGATTTTTGTCGTTCTATAATAAAGCATTGGAAGCGTCAGGCTAGGAGGATGTCCCATGAAAATTTTAATTATAGAAGACGACAAAGTGCTGAACAAAGGAATCGCATTATCGCTGCAGACGCAGCAAACCGTGCAGGCATATAACATTGCGCAGGCACGCGGTTTGCTGGACGCAGCGGTGGATTTGATTTTGCTGGACGTGAATCTGCCGGACGGCAGCGGACTTGATTTTTGTCGTGAGATACGCGAAAAAAGCAACGTACCGATTATATTTTTAACCGCCAATGATATGGAGCTTGATATTGTGGCAGGGCTTGCGTGCGGCGCGGATGATTATATTACAAAACCGTTTTCTCTTGCGGTGCTGCGGGCGCGGGTGGAGGCGGTGCTGAGAAGAACTGCGCCGCCGGACAACGTTTTCAGACAGGGTGCGTTTATATTTGATTTTGACAAAATGCTCTTTTCTGTGGACGGCATACCGGCAGAACTCAGCAAAACGGAACAAAAATTGTTAAAACTTCTTGTGAAAAACAGGGGTGTTACGCTTTCGCGCGAACTGTTAATTGACCGTATCTGGTCGGACGGCGCGGCGTTTGTGGAGGGAAACGCGCTGTCTGTAGCGGTGCGGCGGCTGCGCGAAAAACTGGCGGGAGCGCCCATTAAAACAGTGTATGGAATAGGGTATATGTGGGAGTGATGGAGTGCGTTGAAAACGGTATACATAGGAATTATTCTGGCTGCCGCTGTTTTGTTTGCGGCTGCCGCGGTGTTTTTGGCGGTACATATCCTGCGAACGCTGAAAACCATGGATAACATGCTTGACCGTGCGCTGGACGGCAGTTTTTTGGAAAGTGCCTTTACCGAGGCGAAATTATCCAGAATGGAAACGAAACTATATCGCTGTCTTTCCGCCGGAAAGACGGCGCAAAAGCAGATTGCGGACGAACGCAATGCGGTGAAAGCGTTAGTCAGCGACATATCACATCAAACGAAAACGCCGATTTCCAATATTTTGCTATACACGCAGTTGCTGCGTGAAACAAAAGGGCTGGAGGGCGACGCTGAGGAATTGCTGCGCCGCACGGAAGAACAGACGGAAAAGTTGCAATTTCTGATTCAATCGCTTGTCAAGCTGTCGCGGCTGGAAAACGGAACGGTTGCGGTTGTGCCGGCAGAAAACAGTGTGAAACGGTTGTTGGAACAAATGGATTTTAGCGCGGCAGCACAGCAAAAGGGTGTTTGCCTGATTGTGGAGGATATACCGGAGGTGACAGCAAAATTTGATTTGAAATGGACTGCCGAAGCGTTATCCAACATCGTGGACAATGCCATGAAATATACGCCGCGCGGCGGCAAAGTGAAACTATCGGTGAGAGAATATGAAATGTTTGTGCGGATTGATGTAGCGGATACAGGCAAGGGGATTTCAGAAGCAGATACAGCAAAAATTTTTACGCGGTTTTACCGCGCCGAAGAGGTGCAGGAGGAAAAAGGCGTTGGCATAGGGCTATATCTCGCAAGACAGATTCTTGCAAAAGAGGGCGGCTATATCCGCGTTTCCTCAAAACTTGGGGAAGGTTCGGTTTTTTCCGTATTTTTGCCGAAGAAATGAAATCTTTCAAAACTGTAAGAAGTCGGAAAGTATTTGGAAAGAATGATATGCTAGGATAGTGTACATAGGGAACATGTACACTATTTTTTTTGGAGGTCATCACTATGGATATTTTAAAAACAACAGATTTAAAAAAGCATTATGGGGCGGGCGACACGGTTGTAAAAGCGCTTGACGGCGTGAATTTATCGGTTGCGGACGGAGAATTTGCCGCCATTGTCGGCACGTCGGGCAGCGGAAAATCAACGCTGCTGCATATGCTCGGCGGGCTTGACCGCCCGACAAGCGGCGTCGTGGAGGTGGACGGCAAAAATATATTTGCGCTGAAAGATGAAGCGCTGACCATTTTCCGCCGCCGCAAAATCGGATTCGTTTTTCAAAGCTATAATCTTGTGCCGGTCTTAAATGTTTATGAAAATATTGTTTTGCCCATTGAACTGGACGGAAACAGGCCGGACAAACGGCATATTGACAGCATTGTTGAAACGCTCGGACTGTCGCACAAGAAAGACCGCCTGCCCAGCCAGCTTTCGGGCGGACAGCAGCAGAGGGTGGCAATTGCACGCGCGCTTGCATCAAAACCGGCGATTATTCTGGCAGATGAACCAACGGGAAATCTCGACAGCAAAACAAGCCTTGACGTGATGGGACTGCTGAAAGTGACAAGCGAACAATTTTCCCAAACCACCTTAATGATTACGCATAATGAGGAAATCGCGCAAATGGCGGACAGGATTATCCGCATTGAGGACGGAAGAATCGTAGGTGGTCGGCATGTTTAATGTGAACAGCAAAAAAGCAATCCGCGGGCTTGCGGGCAAAAGTTTTAGGGCGAATGCATCAAGAAATATCATCGCAGCTGTGGCGATTGCGCTCACGGCAATCCTGTTTACGGCGCTCTTTACAATCGGCAGCGGCATGATTGAAAACATACAGAGACAGACAATGCGTCAGGCGGGCGGCGACGGCATGGCGTATTTGAAATATATCACAGAGGAGCAATTTAATGCGGTAAAAGACCACGAACTCATTGACAGAATTTCCTATAACAGAATCGTTTGTGATGAGGTGATAAGCGACGCGCTGTTGAAACGCCACGCGGAAATTTATTATATGAACGACGTTGGCATGGAACTTGGATTTTGCGTTCCCACGCACGGTCACAAACCCGAAAAAGAAAATGAAATCATCATGGACACAAGAGCAATGAAACTGCTTGGGATTCCCGAAGAAGTGGGCGCGCCCGTGACTTTTTCAATGAGAATCCATGACGGTGAAATTGTGCAGCGTGACTTTGTGCTATCAGGTTGGTGGGAAGCGGACCCGACCTTTGAAATGGCGTCGATTATGGTCGTTTCCAAGGCGTATATGGACGCGCATATAGACGAACTTTATAATAATTATCGGGAAAGTTTTGAAGTGACAGGCACAATCAACAGCTATGTCATGTTTCGCAATTCGTTTGGCTTGGAGCATAAACTGGAACGTATCATCACCGAAAGCGGCTATTCCATGGACGAAAACGCACCGAATTTCATTGCGTCAAATGTGAATTGGTCGTATCTCTCCAGCAACTTTGACTTGGATTTGCCGACAGCGGCGGGCGCGTTGGCGGCGGTTGCGCTTATGATACTGACAGGGTATCTGATTATTTATAATATTTTCCAAATTTCCGTTGTGAAAGATATTCGCTTTTACGGACTTTTGAAAACAATCGGCACAACAGGAAAACAAATCAAGAAAATGATTCGCCGTCAGGCGGTTCTGCTGTCGTGTATCGGTATTCCGATAGGGCTTATTGCAGGATATTTCATAGGGACGGCGATTGTGCCGCTCATTATGAATAACAGCGCCTATGCAGGCGCCGCCTTTACAACAAGCGCAAATCCTGTCATTTTTATAGGAAGCGCGTTGTTTGCGGTTGTTACGGTGGCGATAAGTACAGCGAAACCGGGACGCATTGCGGCGAGCGTGTCGCCCGTTGAGGCGGTGCGGTATACCGACAATACAAACACAAAAAAGAAGAAACGAAAATCGCGCGGCGGCGCGAAAATCAGCGGTATGGCGGCGGCAAATTTGGGCAGAAACAAAAAACGTACAGCGCTTGTTGTGGTGTCAATGGCGTTGTCGCTGGTGCTGTTTAACACAATCTATACGCTGAGTCTCGGCTTTGATATGGATAAATATTTATCCTCTTTTGTAGAAACGGATTATTTGGTTTCGCACGCCAATCTTGTCAGCTATCACTACAGCGGCGACACGGATACAGTCACCGAAACGTTGATTGCCGCAGTGGAATCGCAAAGCGGGTTTGCGGAAGGCGGACGGTTTTATGCCGATATCGGCGACGCAGAATGCTTTCGGGTGAAGCCAAGCGGCAGAGATACACAGTATCTTGCTGCAAACAAAGATGATAACGGCAACTATTTCAGCGCGGTATATGGATTGGAGGATTTTCCGCTGGGCAATTTAAAAGTGCTGGAAGGGGAAATTGATTATGAAAAGCTAAAAACGGGCAAATATATTTTAGAGGGTGTAGAGACGGACGATAATCACAATCCTATATGGGCAACTTCACATTATAATATAGGCGACACGGTGACGTTGTGCAATTATAAGGGGAACGGTGACAGCGCGGGCGACAATGAATATACCGAATATCAATATGAGGTGATGGCGAAGGTGGAGATTAATACCTTCACAAATTCCTGCCGTACCGTATATAATTATTCCTATTATCTGCCTGCTGAGGTCTATAAAACAATGGTTTGCAATCCGGGTACAATGATGTATGTATATGATGTTTTGGACGGCTCTGAAGCGGCGATGGACGCATTTTTACACAATTATACCGAGAGTGTGGAACCTGTTATGGCGTACTCGTCAAAGCAGACAAAAGCAAATGAATTTGAAGGACTGCGAAATACGGTACTGATTGTCGGCGGCGTGCTGAGCCTTATTATAGGACTTATTGGTGTGTTGAATTTTATGAATTCCGTGCTGACAAGCATTTTGACAAGAAAACGCGAGTTTGCAATGCTCCAATCTATCGGCATGACACAGGGGCAGCTTCGGAAAATGCTTGTCACCGAAGGGCTTCTGTACACTGCCGGCGCGGGCGCGGTATCGTTTGCGCTCAGTGTTGCAACGTCGGCGTTGATTGGCGGCACGATAGCAAAAAATATTTGGTTTTTCTCATATCAATTTACGCTTTTGCCGCTGCTTGTCATAATTCCTATACTGCTTGTGATAGGATTTTTTCTGCCGCTGCCGGTGCTTTCTACCGTGGAGAAACAGAGCATTGTTGACAGACTGCGCGAAACTGAAAACTGAAAACTGAAAACTGAAAACAAACAAAGTCTAACCTTTTATATGGGTTAGGCTTTGTTTTTATGCCATGCATACATTTGTCGATAATTTATGAAATGAATGATAAAAAAGAGAATATAAGCTGCTGTTTATCAAAAGTTTGAGAAAGTTGTATGGTAAATTTTTATAGAAAAAGGAAATGAAAAAAATACAATGTGGAAATAATAAATTGTGAAGTTACCCACATTTCCACAGAGTTATCCACAAAAAAAGAGCGAAAAATGGGTAAAAAGTGAAGTTATCCACATTGTTTTTAGGGATAGGGCGTGGATAATCCGCAAAATGTGGATAACTATGAATGGATTGTTGGAATAAAATGGAAAGCATTTCAAACCTTAGATTTGACGCGGTATAAGAAAATATAGTAGCAAGGTAGGCTTTGTATCAAAAATGTTTTTGGAAAAACTGGAAAAAAATTTGGCAAAAATGGGGACAGCCATTGCCAAAAAACGGTAGGGTATGATATAATATATGCAGAGTGACGATTATATGATTTAAAATTAGTTTGAATGAGATATGAAAAAACGGAGGAACACAAAACGGTCATGACGGAGAAAGTATGCAGACTATTAGAATATGATAAAATTTTACAGATTGTTGCGGATTTGGCAGCCAGCGAGGAAACCAAGAAACGGATTTTGGAAATGCGTCCGTCGCCGGAGTTTCATGAAGTGGAACAAATGCTGGCGGAAACCTCTCAGGCAGTACAAATGATACAACGGCAGGGGGCGCCGCCGCTGTCGCCGGTGGGCGAAGTGAAAAATGCAGCGCGGCGCGCGGAAGCGGGCGGTATGCTGCATTTGCGGGAACTGCTTCAGGTAGCCGGTCTGTTTGGAACGGCAGAGCGAATGCGTAAATATACCGGTGAGGAAGCGGAGCTGGACATTTTGGGAAACTTGGGCGCCCAGCTTGTTTCCAATGCGGCGCTGCGGCGGGAAATCAATGACGCGGTGGCGAGCGAGGAAGATTTGGCGGATACGGCAAGCAGTGAACTGCACAGCATACGCCGCCGGAAAAATATTTTGCATGGGAAAATCAGAGATATTTTGAACAATATGATTCATTCGCCCAAGCACGCCAAATATTTGCAGGACGCGATTGTGACAATGCGCGGAGACCGCTATGTGATTCCGGTGAAGAGTGAACACAAAGCAGATGTGCCGGGCATTTTGCATGATAGTTCCTCCACGGGAGCGACAGTGTTCATTGAGCCTATGGCGGTGGTGCAAGCAAACAACCAAATTCGGGAACTTGCGGTGCAGGAAGAACATGAGGTGGAGCGCATTATTATGGAACTGTCCGCCAAAGTGGCGGAATGCGCAGATGCGATAGCGCTGAATTATGATATCCTCATTAAGTTGGATTTGTGGTTTGCCAAAGCGAAATTTTGTCTGCAATATCATTGTGAAGCGCCGAAACTCAGCAAAGAAGGACATTTAAACATTCGCAAGGGACGGCACCCGCTGATTGACAGAGAAAAAGTGGTACCGATTAACATTCATCTCGGCAACGAATTTGATACGCTGGTGGTAACAGGGCCTAACACGGGCGGGAAAACGGTTACGCTGAAAACGGTGGGACTGTTTGCGCTGCTGACGCAATCGGGCATTCAAATTCCGGCGGAACTGGGCAGTGAAATGCCGGTTTACCGGCAGGTGTTTGCCGATATTGGCGACGAACAGAGCATTGAGCAAAGTCTCAGTACGTTTTCTTCCCACATGGTGAATATTGTGGAGATATTAAAAGAGACCGGCAGCGATACGCTGGTGTTGTTTGACGAATTGGGCGCAGGGACAGACCCGGACGAAGGTGCGGCGCTGGCAATTGAAATTTTGGAATATGTCCGCCAAATGGGAGGCAAAGCGGTTGCAACAACGCACTACAGCGAACTCAAACTTTATGCGCTCTCGACGGACGGCGTGGAAAACGCTTCCTGTGAATTTGACGTTGCGACGCTGCAGCCGACTTACCGACTGCTGATTGGGATTCCTGGAAAAAGTAATGCGTTTGCGATTTCCAAACGCTTGGGACTGCGGGAGGATATCATTTCTTTGGCGGCGCAGCGGCTCAGCAGTGAAAACGTCCGTTTTGAGGACGTGGTGGGAGAGTTGGAACTCAAACGAGTCAAAGCGGAGGAACAACTCTATGAAGCGCAAAAGCTGATGGAACAAGCAAAGCGGGAATTGGCGGAGGCGCGCAGCCAAAAGGATAACGTGCAGGAAAAACGCGAAAAACTGATGGAAAAAGCGCGCGTGGAAGCAAAAGAACTGGTGGCACAGGCAAAACAGGAAATGAAACAGATTCTCAAAGAAGCGCATCAGTTATCTGCGCAGGTGCAGGAAAAAGAAGCGCTGCGCAAGCTGGAACAACTGCGGCAGGACGTGCGCGACAAAGAGGAGGCGGTTTCCGGCGGCGCGGCAGTCAAGAAAAAGCCGCATACGACATTAAAATCCGGTGATGTGACGCTGGGTATGCCGGTGCGCGTGCTGTCGCTGCAAGAGGAGGGCGAAGTGCTGACGCTGCCAAACAGCAAAGGCATATGCAAAGTTCAAGTGGGTATGATGAAAGTGGATGCAAAACTCAGCGACCTTGAAGCGGTGCGGCGTAAAGTGGATAAATCGGCAGGGAGAAAAGCGTCTGCAACGCGCAGTGTCGGAAAAACCATGAAAGTGGGCGCGGAGGTAGACGTGCGCGGACAGACGGTGGACGAAGCAACGATTCAAATTGACAAATTTATAGACGACGCTGTGTTGGCGTCGCTGCACGCAGTTTCCATCATTCACGGAAAAGGTACAGGCGCGCTGCGGGCGGGCATTCATGAATATCTGCGCCGCAACAAGTTTGTGAAAAGCTACCGTTTGGGCAACTATGGCGAAGGCGACAGCGGTGTGACAATATTGGAATTAAAATAAGGAGCGGGATACAATGGATATGATAAAACAATTGGCGGAGGAATTGGGCATACGGGAAGGACAGGTGCGCGCGGCGGTGGAACTGATTGACGACGGCAACACCATTCCGTTCATTGCCCGCTACCGTAAGGAAGCGACGGGAAGTTTGGACGACACGATTTTGCGTAAACTGCATGACCGGCTGGAATATTTGCGGAATTTGGAGCAGCGGCGGGAAGACGTTATCCGGCTGATTACCGAGCAGGATAAAATGACAGAGGAACTGCGCGTGAAATTGGTACAGGCGAAAACATTGCAGGAAATCGAAGATATCTACCGACCCTATAAGCCCAAACGCCGTACGCGTGCGATGATGGCAAAAGAAAAAGGGCTGGAACCGTTGGCGGAACTGCTTTTGGCGCAGCGGAAAGAGGAAAACGTGGAAGCTGCCGCGGCAGGTTACATAGATGCGGAAAAGGGCGTGGAGAACGCACAGCAGGCGCTTGCGGGCGCTATGGACATCATTGCGGAGCAGGTGTCCGACAACGCAAAATACCGGAAATTTATCCGCAGCAAAACCTTGCAGACCGGTATGCTTTCTGTCAAAGCGGCGGACGCGGAAAAAGAGAGCGTCTATACCAACTACTATGATTTCAGCGAGCCGGTGGCAAAAATAGCGAACCACCGTGTGCTGGCGATTAACCGCGGGGAAAAAGAGGAAATTTTGCATGTCAAATTGGAAGTGGACGCGGAGGAACTCAAAGCGGCACTGCAACGCGACATGATAAGCGAACCGTCCGCACCGGCGGCGGAATATGTCGGTGCGGCAGTCTGCGACGCCTATGACCGGCTGATTGCGCCGTCCATTGAAAACGAAGTGCGGAATATTTTGACGGACGAAGCGGGAGAAAAAGCAATTCATTTGTTTTCCGAAAACTTGAAACAATTGCTGCTCCAGCCGCCCATTCGCAAACGCGTGGTGATGGGGCTGGACCCGGGCTTCCGCACAGGGTGCAAAATGGCGGTGGTAGACGAGACGGGAAAGGTTTTGGATACAGGCATTGTTTATTGTACATTGGAACACCACGACAAACAAAAAGCGAAAAAAGTATTGCTGGACGCCATTGAGAAAAATGCGGTGGATATCATTTCAATTGGAAATGGGACGGCGTCGCGTGAGACGGAATTGTTTGCGGCAGAAGTGATTCGCGAAGCGTCGCGGGACGTGAAATATGTCATTGTCAGCGAGGCAGGCGCGTCGGTCTATTCCGCGTCGGAACTGGCGGCGGAGGAATTTCCGGAATATGATGTGGCGCTGCGCAGCGCGGTGTCTATTGCCAGACGGCTGGAAGACCCGTTGGCAGAATTGGTGAAAATTGATCCCAAAGCAATCGGCGTGGGACAATATCAGCATGATATGAACCAAAAACGCTTGGGAGAAGCGCTGGGCGGCGTGGTGGAGGCTTGCGTGAACAATGTGGGTGTGGACGTCAACACGGCGTCGGCGCCGCTGCTTTCTTATGTATCGGGCATTAACAGCGGCATTGCGAAAAACATTGTTGCTTACCGTGAGGAGGAAGGGAAATTCACCAGCCGCGCACAGCTGAAAAAAGTGAAGAAACTGGGCAGCAAAGCATTTGAACAATGCGCGGGTTTTCTGCGTATTCTGGACGGAAAAAATATTTTGGACAACACAGCGGTACACCCGGAATCCTATGCCTTGGCGGAAGAATTGATTCGCACCTGCGGCTATACGTTGGAGGACGTCAAAGAACAAAAAATCGGCGACCTCAAGAAAAAAGCAGAAAAAATAGATTTGTCCGCTATTGCGGCGCAGCATGGCGTGGGACTGCCCACCGTGCAGGACATGATAGAGGAACTGCTCAAACCGGGCAGAGACCCGCGTGATGAATTGCCGGAACCTGTTCTGCGGACGGATGTGCTTTCCATGGAGCAATTAAAAGCGGGAATGGTGATGCGCGGAACCGTGCGTAATATCACGGATTTCGGTGCGTTTGTGGACATTGGCGTCCACCAGGATGGGCTTGTGCACATATCACAAATTTCAAGTAGATTTATTAAACATCCTATGGATATTCTATCAATCGGGGATGTGGTGACAGTGAAAATTGTTGATATTGACGTTAAAAAAGGGAGAATTTCGTTAACAATGAGAAATATTGACAATGATTTATGCAATGTTGCTAATTCATGATAAGTTATTTCAAACATTTTGCCTATTTGCAAAACCCTGAAATAATGGTATGATATATATAAAGTAGTTCAAGGGAACTTCAGCAAATGATGAGTTTACTGAAAAAAATAGATGAGATAGGGAGGACTTTTCATGGCAAGTTTAAAACTCAAAGGCATTTACAAACGGTATGCTGGCGGGGTAGAAGCGGTAAAAGATTTTAACCTCGACATTGCCGACAAAGATTTTATCATACTGCTCGGACCTTCCGGCTGTGGTAAATCGACAACGCTCAGAATGATTGCTGGTCTGGAAGAAATCAGCGAAGGAGAACTGTATATCGACGACAAATTGGTAAACGATGTTGCGCCGAAAGACAGAGATATCGCAATGGTGTTCCAGAACTATGCTCTGTATCCGCATATGACAGTATTTGAAAATATGGCGTTCGGTCTGAAACTGAGAAAAACGCCGAAGGACGAAATCAAGAGACGTGTAACAGAAGCTGCTAAGATTCTGGATATTGACCATCTGCTTGATAGAAAACCGAAGGCGCTTTCCGGTGGTCAGCGTCAGCGTGTTGCGCTGGGACGTGCAATCGTGCGTGAACCGAAAGTATTCTTGATGGACGAACCGCTGTCCAACTTGGATGCAAAACTCAGAGCGCAGATGAGAACCGAAATCAACAAACTGCATCATCGTTTGCAGACAACATTCATCTATGTAACCCATGACCAGGTAGAAGCTATGACAATGGGTACGCAGATTGTATGTATGAAAGACGGTGTCATTCAGCAGGTTGCTTCTCCGCAGACGCTGTATGAAAATCCGGTTAACATCTTTGTTGCCGGCTTCATTGGCAGCCCGGTTATGAACTTTGTAGACGCTGTTGTTACCAAAAAAGACGGTGGTCTTTATGTGGAATTCGGCAGCAACTCCATTAAAGTGCCGGAAGGCAAAGCGAAGAAAATTGAAGACTCCGGTTATGTTGGCAAAGAAGTGAAATTCGGTATTCGTCCTGAAAACGTACATGACGAAGAAGTTTATATGACAACTTTGACAGAGTCTATTGTGGACGCGCATGTTGAAGTAACAGAAGCAATGGGTGCAGAAACCTATTTGTATCTGAAAATTGACGGTGTTGACTTTATTGCACGTGTGAATCCGCGTACAACAGCGCAGGCACATGACGATATCAAAGTAACACTGGATATGGATAAAATGCATCTGTTTGATAAAGAAACAGAAATGGCAATCCTGTAAGAAACAGAAAAAATGCCGCCCGGAGCCATGTGCTTTGGGCGGTTTTTGCTGTAGACAAACAAAAAATGAATTTTATGCAGTGCCTGCATGGCGCAAGCATATTTGATTTTTGTTTGCCTTACCGGCGGGCATGACAGAAAATAATATTCCAAATCCAATGAAAGATGGTGGAACTATGGCGGAATTATCCTCAGCGGCAAAAGAATATTTGCGTGTGATTTATATGTTGGGACAGGGCGCGGGTGTGCGATCTGTTGATGTTGCGGCAGAGCTTGGCGTCAGCAAACCAAGTGTGAACAAAGCAATTCGTATTCTGGTGTCGCAGGGACTGGCGGAGCAAGAACGATATGCATCTGTTTTTTTGACGCCAAAAGGAATCCGTATGGCGCAATCGTTTTGGAAAAAAGAGGACATCATTCGGTCATTGCTGGAGGATATATTTGAAGTGGAGCCGGAGGAAGCGCAGCGGGACGCAAAACGGATTGCGGAGGTCGTAGGAGAAGGAACATTTGAGAAAATGCGTATGTATTTGAACAATTTTCATTATAATAATTAAGAAACAACCGGAAAGGAGCATAAATGATGTTTGGAAAACAGGAAACGATGACGATTCATGTAGAAGGAATGTCCTGCGGACATTGCTCTGCAAGGGTGAAAAATGCACTGGAGGAACTGAAATCCGTGAAACGGGCGGAAGTGGATTTGGAGAAAAAAGAAGCAGTGGCAACAGGAAAGAATCTGGACGCGGCGGAACTGAAAAACGCTGTGGAAGAAGCCGGATATCAGGTGATATAAAACGGACGCTGCAAACGAAACGCAAAAAAGCGTTTGCAAGTTGTGTGTCCCAATATAAAAAAGGGTGCTGCCCTGCGGAAGAATCCGCAGGGCAGCACCCTTTTTATAGCCTCATAGTCCGGTTACAAAACTGTCAATCAAATATCTGTCGTCCGGTTGTCTGACAAGGCAAACATAAAACGAGGTTTGGGTCTGGTCAGGGGAAAATACGGAAATTTTCGCCGGTTCCATGTGGACACTTACCAGAATATTAAAGTCATTGGAGGATTTGGCATATTCTAAGGGGTCAATTTCCAGCGATTCCAAAGAAGCCTTTTTCATGCCAAAAACAGCGCCTTCTTTGAAATATGTGTCAATGCAGTTGTTGGTACAATATTTTTTCATGGCTTCAAAATCACTGTTTTCAAATGCAGTGAAAAAGTTAGCTGCGGTATACTCTGGTTTTTTCATAAATTCGGTTTCTTGCTGTGATTGCTTGGCGTTGTTAAACTGCGCCGTAATATCAGCGGCGTTTTTATCATAAATACCGAATGATAACTTGTATAGAGCGCCGTCAGCAGTTCTGAGATCAAAGAAATTATAAAGCATATAGTTGATGTTTTCGATAGGAATATAGGTCGTCCATCCTTTTAAAACAGGCGGATTTTCCATTATTATACTCATTCGGACTGCATTTGGTTTTTCTATGGGAGCCGAATAGATTGCAGCTGCATCAATGCGGTTCAAACCTATATTGCGGCTGCCAATTTCTATGTGAAACAGTCCCGCCTCTCCGTTGCTTTGAGCAAGGGCAACATCTATTTTTCCGTCATTCCATCGAATATCGCTGTTGCTGTTATGAAAACCTGCTTTTTCCAGTGTTTCACGCAGGGGAACATAAACAGAGCCGTTTTCAATAAAGGGTTTATTCCCCAGCACTATTTTTTCGCCGTTATTTGTAATTTCAATCGTATAATCGTCTGCGACCAAATAGGACAGTGCGCCGCTTGCAAATATGGTAGTGGATAGCAGCACGACAGTGAGAAGGACGGACACGAACGACGTCAATTTGCTAACGGTTTTTTTGTTTTTCATCATGATAAATCTCCTTTTCAAATTTTTTTTGCTTCCTGTCATTCCGGTTGTCAGCGGAATAGTTTTGGAACGTCCTGCTGCGAGCAGCGTGAGAATGGTATCGGCATAGCTGCGGGTTTCCGTTTCGTTCATGTGCTTTGTGACTGCCCAGTCGCAGGAAATTTCGCATTCCAGATTGATTTGATGCTGCACTACATAAATCATGGGGTTGAACCAATGAACGCATTTGACGAATAACACAAACCATTTATAGCAAATATCGTTTCGCTTCAAATGGGTCGTTTCATGGGCGAGAACGTGTTCAAACTGCTGCTGCGTCAATTCAGTTTTGGGAAGCAGCAAAACAGGATTGAATATGCCTACCATGAGCGGCGAACTGATTCTATCGCTTGCCCTGACAAGAATGTTCCGGTTTGTAAAAGCTGCCAGTGCAGGGCAGGAAATGATATCGGAATACTTGCGGACGCTGTGCAGAAATGCTGCGTAACGCAGCAGTTTTAGAAGCAGCAATCCGGCGGCGACAGCCAGCCAGAGCAGCGGGAATATCACCGATTTATTTCCCCAAACCGTTTTCAGCCAAATGAGTGTTGCAAGTGCGGGAGCGGTTTGTGTGGGCTGCGCTGTTTCTTGTGGTTCAAGGTGAGTAAGCGCGTCTGTCTGTGGAGGCGGCAGCATTGCCGTTTGAACAGGTGCGGAAACCGCCGGCGGTGCGGCGATTGGCAGATGAAACCGAACAGGCAATATCATCACAAAGAGAACGACAAGCCATATGTAGTAGTGCCAATTGCTGCTGAAATATTTTTTTGTGGCGGGTTTCAACAGTAACAGAAGGAGACTGAGCGCCGTACCGATACAAGAAGTGAGCAGCATTGCCTGAAAAAGGTTTTCCAGCATCATTAGACCTCCTTGTCCTCAAAAATTGCTTTTAGTTCCCTGATATCGCCTGCGGACAGCGTTTCTTCTTCAAACAGCGAAACTGCGAATTCTTTCACAGAACCGTTATAGAGACTTTTGATAAGATGTTTCGTTTGCGACATTCTATATTCCGACTGGGAAATCAGCGGCGTATAATAATAGGATTTTCCTTGCTTTTCGCAGGACAGCGCGCCTTTTTGTACGAGACGCGTTAAAAAGGTCGATATCGTGGTGCGTTTCCAGCCTTTTTCCTCCACGGCTTCGTTGATATATTGCGTGTTGACAGGCTTTCCGGCGCGCCACAGAACTTTCATAATTTCGAGTTCTGCTTCGCCGATGGTATTGCTTTTTGACGTCATATAAAAACCTCCTTACATTCAGTCTACGATTGTAGTCTAATTATATTCTACATCCGTAGTCGTATAATGTCAAGTGGTTTTTGAAACAAATTTTAGAAAAAGGAATCGGGATAAAGAAAAACGATGGAATTACGAATCGTAATTCCATCGTTTAAAATGACTGTTTCTCCATACTTTGGAGAATTTTTTGATATACCATATTGCGGTGGGGAATGTCCTGATGAATGGTGTGAAACGCGTGCAAAATAGCGCCTTGGATATCTTCGGCAACCGGCGGCGTCTGCTGCCATGGCAGCAGATATAAGTCCATGGGGAAACTGCCGTCCGGTGTTGGCAAAGCATAGTAGAAAGGATATTTCCGGCAGCCCAGCGATTCATAGAAGCGAATGCGGCGCAGCGTATTGGGAACCGAAGGGTCTGCCTGTTCCACTTCCAGCAGGCAGCCTGTGGCAGCGGGATAAACAGCGGAAAGCTGCCGCAGCATTTCGGAACCGTAACCGTGACTGTGTTTGTCCGGAAACACAGCGATATAGTCCAGCCAAACGATTTTTTGCGGCGTGGGACACAACAGTAAATAGCCCACCGGCGTGCCGTTATCATATGCCATAATCAAGTCATAGCGTTTCTGGGAAATCAATTGTTCCAGAAGGGAAAGCGGTTTGCGCTCCGTGGGCGGAAATTGCCGCTGCATATCGGGATATACCAAAGCAAGCAGTTCCGCGCCGCACCGTTTGAGTTCCATGATGTGTCCGCCTTTCTTTTTTAGTTTGTATGTTCATTGATAGATTGCAGCAATTGTTCCATGGACGCTGCGCTGCCGTCCAGCGTCATGTCTGCATATTTTTGGTAAAAAGGAAGCCGCGTCTGGTACAAATCCAGAATTTCGTCCGGCGTTTTTCCAGCAATGACCGGTCGGGTGGTATCGCCCGCCAAACGTTCCAGCAATACCTCCGGCGGAGGCGACAGAAAAACAATCGTGCCGCACTGTTTTAAAATTGCCATGTTATCAGGATTGAGCACAATACCGCCGCCGGTGGAAAGCACAAGATTTTGCTGCTGTGACAGGGACTGCAAAAAAGTGTGCTCCAGCGCACGGAAATAGGGTTCGCCGTGCGTGGAAAAAATATCAACAATCGGCATACCGGCTTGCGCTTCGATTTCAGCGTCCATGTCTAAAAACGTGAAGCCGCTGCGCTGCGCCAGTTTTTTGCCAAAGGTTGTTTTTCCGCTGCCCATGAAACCGGTCAGGATAATGTTCATTGTGCGTCCCTCCTGTCCAGTTCCGCCTGTACATGCGCGGCAATTGCGCGAACTTCCTCATCGGTGAATTTGATATCCAGCCAGATTTCCTGTGCCCGCAGCGCTTGGTAAATCAGCATATATAAACCGTTGATGGTTTTTGCACCGCACTCCCGCGCATTGCGAAGCAAAAGCGTTTCAGCAGGTGCATAGATGGTATCGAACACCACCGATATGCCGGAGAGAAATTCTTTGGCAATGGGGGAATCGTTCGTGTTTGGAGACATGCCGACGGGCGTACCGTTGACTAGCAAATCGTAGTCAGCCGCAGCGGGCCGGTCGGTATAGGTGACAGCGCGTCTGGTATGTTCTTTGACCGTTTCAGCCAGTTCGCAGCCCGTCTGTCGGTTGCGGGCGCAAATGGTAACGTCCGCGCCGGCAGAAGCGCATTCGTGCGCAATCACACGCGCTACGCCGCCGGAACCTAACAGCAGCACGCGTTTACCGGCGAGGGAAACACCCTCCAGCGCAAGGGAGGAAAGAAACCCATATCCGTCCGTACTATAACCATATAGTTTGCCGTCGCGGCAAGCAACAGTGTTCACGCTGCCCAGCCATGCGGCGGCGCGGTCAGTTTCCGCCAAATGGGGGAGAATTTTCACCTTCAGTGGAATGGTACAGTTGAAACCGCTGAAATGATGACGCAAAAAGTCAATATCCTGTGCAAGCCGTTCGGGCGGCATATGCAGGGGAATATAGTCGGCGGAAATGCCTTTGACTTCAAATGCTTTTTTGTGAATGCAAGGGGAGAGGGTATGGGCAATAGGACTGCCCAAAACAGCATATAAATTCATGGGAGCCATCCTTTCTGTAGTAAACGGGCGTTATGGTAAGGTGGGACGAAAACGCCGCTCATTTTTATGTTCACTTTTCAGGTACACATCTTACCTGAAAAGTGTTGATTGAGGGAAGCGCGGTTTCGCGTTATGAAAAAGGTTTCCGGCAGAGAACCGGAAACCTGTCATATTTCTATTTGGAAACATCATCTGAAGCTGCTTCCGGTTCCTCAGCAGCAGGAGACTGTTTCACCGCTTTTACCTTTACAATTCGCTTATCATCTAATTCCAGCACTTCAAACGAGGTGTGTTTGAATTCAAAATGGTCGCCTTCTGCCGGAATTTTGTCCAGCATACCCATGACAAAACCGCCAATGGTGTCATAGTCATGCTCTTCTAAATCCTGTTCACTGAGCGGCAGTTCCAATTGTTCGCAAATCATTTCAAAATCTGCGCCGCCGTCAATTAAATAGGTGTTTTCGTCCAGCATTTGGGTTTCAAATTCTTCATCGTCATATTCGTCCTGAATGCTGCCGAGAATGAATTCAATCAAATCCTCCAGCGTGACAATGCCGGCAGTGCCGCCATATTCGTCCACGACCACGGCAATATGCACCTTGCTTTGCTGTAGTTCGTGAAACAGGTCGTTTGCCATTTTGGACTGCGGCACAAAATAGGGTTCTTTGACAAGTTTCATCAAATTAAAATCTTCCGGCGGCGTATCCTGCAAGAAAGATAACAGAGAACGGATATGTAAAATACCGATAATGTTATCCAGACTTTCGTCATAAACGGGCAGACGGGAATAGCGTTCGTTTGCCGCCAGTTCCACCAGCTCAGAAAAGCCGGTATCTTTGTCAATGGCAACAACTTCCGTCCGGTGCGTCATGATACGTTCCACCGCAATATCGTCAAATTTGAAAATGTTGTTAATCATTGTTTTTTCGTTTTCCGGAATAACGCCGTGTTCCTCACCGGCGTCTACCATCAAACGGATTTCTTCTTCCGTCACTTCGTTTTCCTCTTCGTGGGGATTGATGCCAATCAGCCGCAAAACACCGTTGGTGGAAGCGGTCAGAAAACGAACGAACGGACTGAGTGCGCCCGCAATAAATGTGAGAATTGGGACGGCAAACATGGCGGTTTTTACGTCATGTTTCATACCGAACCGTTTGGGGACAAGTTCTCCGAAAATCAAGGTAATGTAGGAGAGCAGCAATGTAATGATAACCAGCATCACACTGCGCACCAGTCCCGGTGAAAAATTGGGATACGCTGCCACGAACCAGTTCGCCAAAATCTCTGCAAAGCTGTCCGCCGCCACAGCACTGGCAAGAAATCCGGACAGCGTGACGCCGACTTGCACCGTAGAGAGAAACCGGCTGGGTTCGTCAAGCAATTTTACCAAAAGTTTTGCGCGTTTGTTTCCGTTTCGCGCGAGTTTATCAATTTTTTGTTCATTGACTGTAATCATAGCCATTTCCGACGAGGCGAAAAAGGCGTTACAAACTATCAGCAGCAACAGAACAAGACATCGGATGATGATATTGTTTGCGCTTACCATCATAAACAGACTCCTTTCATTATGAAAAACAAGAAATGTAGTATGGAAAGTAATACGGTGAGATGAATTTTATTATAAATTCAGCCGACCGTGAAGTCTGCATATGACAAGAGCAGTGCACTGCCTACAACTAGGTCCATCGTCCATGGTGTTCCATTCACTCCTTTTCTGAAATATTATATAGGTATATACATTTCTATTATAATATGAAATGCTATGAATTGTCAAGTAAATACCGCTGAAATTGTAGTTTTTTCCTGAATTTGGAAAAAAACTTGACAAATTAAAAATAAATAGTACAATAGGAGTATGATATTGTGTAAGTATATGTAAACCCTACATAGAATTACACAAAAAATATGATAGTAACAGGAGTGATTTTTGCTTGGACGTTCATTTATGGATGTTTATCGTATTAGGGGTGTTAATTGCACTGTCGGCATTTTTTTCAGCTTCGGAGACGGCATTTTCGAGCATGAATGAAATCAGAATGAAAAACTATGCCAAAGAAGGAAACAAAAAGGCGAAAACGGCGCTTAAAATTGCGCAGAACTATGACAAGGCGCTTTCCACGATTTTGATTGGCAACAACATCGTCAACATTGCGTCCGCTTCTTTGGGAACGGTGATAGCGACGATTCTGTTCGGCGCGAACGGCGCATGGATTTCAACGATTGCCATGACGATTTTGGTTTTGATTTTTGGAGAAATTCTGCCGAAAAGTTTTGCCAAAGAAAATGCGGAAAATTTTGCACTGAAAGTTGCCGGCGTACTGCATTTTTTGATGAAACTGTTCAGTCCGTTGGTGTGGTTTTTTATCAGCCTGCGCAAATTGGTTGCCGGAAAAAAAGAGAAAGAGCAGCCGTCCGTTACGGAAGAAGAATTGAAAGTTATCATGCAGGAGATTCAGGACGAGGGTGTTTTGGAGGAGCAGGAAAGCGAACTGGCACAGAGTGCGCTGGAATTTGACGAAATAGACGTGGATGAAATTTTCACGCCGCGCGTTGATGTGGCGGCGGTGGACGTCGAAATGGAGCCGGAGGAAGTGAAAAACTTGTTTTTCACTTGCAAGTTTTCCAGAATGCCGGTCTATGAAGGGCAGATTGACAATGTTATCGGTATTTTGCATGAGCGGGAATTTTTGTCCAAATTACTCAGCGGCGAGCCGATAGATTTGCGCAGTTTGGCGCGGGAAGCACTGTTTATTCCGCAGAGCCTGAAAATATCGCTGGCGTTGGCGGAACTGCAAAAGAAAAAACAGCAGATGGCAATTGTGGTGGACGACTACGGCGGAACGGCGGGCGTGATTACCGTGGAGGATATTCTGGAAGAACTGGTTGGCGAAATTTGGGACGAGGACGAGGAAATTGAAGAAGATGTTGTACTGATAGCGGAGCAGGTATATGAAGTGAACGCGCAGGCAAACATTTATGACGTCTTTGACCAAGTCGGCGTGCAATATAAAGAAAAGGAATTGTCCGGCGGCAGCAATACGGTCGGCGGCTGGATTTTGGATACCTTGCAGGATATTCCGGAGGAAAATGAAACGTTTTCGTTCCACAATGTTACCGTGACGGTCAAAGAAATGGAAGACCAACGGATTCAAACCGTGCGAATGGAAGTGACGCCGGTAGAAGAACAGGAAGAAACGGAAGAAGAATAAAACGCGGGCATTCAGATGCCAATGAAAATGAAATATATATTGAAAGGGCGTGTTTCAATAAGCAGCTTGCTTGCTGCGTTGAAATAGCGCCCTTTTGCTTTTAAAGGAGGAAATGAATATGAAACGAAACATGATGTCTTTCTGTGCAGCAGTCATGGTGCTGGTGTCGGTGCTTTCGGTGTTCCCGCAGGCTGTTTTGGCAAAAGATATTACCATTTCGACACCTGACGAATTGGAAGCGTTTCGCGACAGTGTAAACAGCGGCGAACATTACAGCGGCGTTACTGTCACCCTGACGGCGGATATTGATTTAGAAGGTGGTTGGGACAATCAGTGGACGCCCATTGGCAACATGGAGCAACAATCTTTTACGGGAACATTCGACGGCGGCGGACACAAAATTACAGGATTGTATATTTTAGTAGAAAAATTTCCTACTCATTTTAGCGGTTTGTTCGGTTACAACAGCGGAACCGTTCAGAATCTCAATGTGACAGCGTTCATTAGCAATGCAGGTGTTACTGGCGGTATTGTCGGCAATAATACAGGTATCGTAGCAAATTGCTATTTTAGCGGTTCAGTGAACGGCAGGTCTGATACAGGGGGCGTGGTAGGTTGTAACGAGGGGACTGTAACAGATTGCCGCTTCGCCGGAACGAT
Source organism: uncultured Clostridia bacterium (assembly GCA_946555455.1). GTDB lineage: Bacteria > Bacillota > Clostridia > RUG12999 > RUG12999 > JAAWTG01. Next base: position 22,870 of record CAMNSU010000021.1, read on the forward strand.
TAGCAGCAGTAGCGATGCTGGCGGTGTGGTCGGCTGGAATAATGGTACCGTAAAAAACTGCTGCAATAACGGTGCTGTCAACGGTGAAAACAGAGTCGGTGGGGTAGTCGGCTCAAGCGAGAATGGAACAGTAACGAACTGTTATAATACGGGGATTGTCAAAGGAAGTGACTATGGCGGAAAATTGGCCGGGTGTATTTATATAGATAGTTGGGTTGGCGGTGTGGTTGGCGGGACTTATGGCAACAACGTTGTGGCAAATTGTTATAATATCGGTAGTAGTGGTAAAGAATATGTCGGCGGTATAGTTGGATATCGTGATACTCAAGTGTGGACAGAGGAGCATGGATTTCTTGAACAAAAAGATGCCGGTAAGGTTATAAACTGCTATTATCTTACAGGTGTAGCAGAAAAGGACGGTGACACAGCAGATAAAGACGCGGGAAATGCCAGAGCAATTGATGAAGCGGCATTTGCTGTGCAGTCCACTTTTGCAGACTGGGATTTTAAAAATGTATGGACAATGGACGAGAAATTTCAACGACCGGTTTTGCGCAGCGTCAACGAGCATATGGATGGTACGGTATATGACCCGCACAGGATAACCACACTTTGCGAACTGGAAGATTTTCGGGATAGTGTAAACCATGGCATTACTTACTACGGCATCACTGTAACATTGGCAGCAGACATTGATTTGAGCGGCAGCAAAGACAACCCGTGGATACCCATTGGCAGCGGAAACGCTTTTGTGGGTACCTTTGATGGTGGCGGGCATAGAATAACAGGTTTATATATTGAAACAAGTGGATCTTCCCAAGGATTGTTTGCGCGTAATGCCGGAACCATTCAGAATCTCGGCGTGGCAGGTAGTGTCAGCGGCGGAAGCTATGTTGGCGGTGTAGTCGGCTGGAATAGTGGTACCGTAAAAAATTGCTATTATAGCGGTAGTGTCAGCGGAAATGTTGAGGTTGGAGGTATGGCCGGAAGGAATGACAATGATGTCGGAATTATCAATTGTTACAGCAGCGCGGCTGTTTCCGGCAGTGCCAATGTCGGCGGCGTGACTGGGTCAAATAATAATGGGTCGATTATCAATTGTTATAGCAACGGCACTGTTTCGGGACATGTCAATATTGGAGGCGTAGTAGGCTGTCATGATACTGAGACGATACGAGTCGATTATGCACCTGAGGTAACCGGTTGTTATTATCTTGCTGATAACGTGCTGATAAATAGTGCCATAACAAACATAGATGCAGGCGATTCCCAAGCAATTGACAAAGCGGCATTTGCTGTACAGTTCACCTTTGCAGACTGGGATTTTACGAACATATGGAAAATGAATGGGAAATTTCAACGACCGATTCTACGCAACGTTAGCGAGCATATTGATGATACAATATATCAAATAACCACACTCGATGAACTGGCAGCGTTTCGCGACAGTGTAAACAGCGGCGAAAATTACAGCGGCGTTACTGTTACCTTAACGGCGGATATTGACTTGGGCGGCAGCGAAGACAATCAGTGGACGCCCATTGGCAACATGGAGCAACAATCTTTTACGGGAACATTCGACGGCGGCGGACACAAAATTACAGGATTGTATATCAACCGTCCGAACGACAACTATCAGGGATTGTTCGGCTGCAATGCCGGAACGATTCAAAATCTCAGTGTGGAGGGGCAGGTAGTCGGCTCCAATTATGTTGGCGGCGTGGCGGGCAGAAACGGCGGTGATATGGTAGGGAATCAAGAAATGATAGAATGTCACTATGCCGGAAGCGTTTGCGGAGATGGCTATGTTGGCGGTGTGGCGGGTCAGAGTTGGGGGTCCGGTATGACCCACTGCAGCAATGAAGGGACTATTACCGGAGGACACTCCATTGGCGGTGTGGCGGGTTCGGAAAGAGGCAGTACAATAACAAATTGCCATAATAAGGGCGTTGTTACTGGCAATTTAGATATTGACAGGGCGGGGGCGATTGGCGGTGTGCTGGGACATACTTATTATGGACTGATTACAGATTGTTACAATCAAGGCGCTGTTGTTGGCATACGTGAAGTCGGCGGCGTTGTGGGAGAACGAGTTTTTTGCGAAATGGTAGGTTGTTATAATGTCGGCACAGTCAGCGGCAGAGAAAACGTTGGCGGCGTAATGGGAAACGGTTGGGGATATGAGGTAATAAATTGTTATAACCACGGTACGGTCAGCGGCGATAAAAATGTCGGCGGTGTAACAGGATGTAATGATGCTACAATGGATTTGATAGGTTGCTACAATATCGGTACAGTCAGCGGCAAAGAAAACATCGGCGGTGTGACCGGATTGAATCAAAGAAATAGTGTAATAATAAACTGCTATAATACCGGAATGGTGCAGGGGGATTCTTATGCTGGAGGCGTAGTTGGAAAGAATGATGTAATGCGCACGCAAGTAAAGAATTGTTATAATACCGGAACGGTGAAGGGGGACGCCTGTATCGGCGGTTTATTTGGTTATGCGCATCGTGGTGAATTGGTTATCAATTGCTATTATCTTGTGAATGCGGCGCCTACAGCCGGCGATAAGGAAGCGGAGGACAACATTGGCGCTGCTGCCATTGACAAAGCGGCATTTGCAGCGCATACCACGTTTGCAGACTGGGATTTCACGGATACATGGACAATGAGCGCGGCGCTGGGCAGACCGGTTTTGCGTGCGATTCCGGAAAACGGCAGCGGCACGCAGCAGGATTGTTTCGTTGATGTGCTGCAAGACATGTGGCACTATGAAGCGGTGCAGGATATTTTTGCACGCGGCTTAATGAAGGGTGTGAGCGAAACAGAATTTGCACCGGAAATTGCGGTGACAAGGGGCATGTTTGTGACAGTGCTTTACCGCATGGAGAAGGAGCCAAAATCGGCGCAGGATGCCGAATTTACAGATGTTGCGCAGGGGGCATATTATGCGGCGGCAGTCGCATGGGCAAGCGAAAACGGCATTGTAACAGGAAACGGAGAGAATCTGTTTGCGCCGGAGGAAGCGGTTACGCGGGAACAAATGGCGGCAATGCTTTACCGGTATGCACAATACAAAGGCTGCGATATGACGGTGAATCAAGCTGCTTCTTACATAGACAGTGACAGCATTTCAGCGTATGCGGCAAAAGCGGCGGCGTGGGCATTTGATAAACACATCATGCAGGGAAATGAAACCGGCGCGTTTCTGCCGGAGGCATATGCAACCAGAGCGGAAGCGGCGGCGGTGGTTCGGAAAATGACGCAGTATTTGGCATAGTACAAAAAAAGAACGGCGCACGCGGCGCCGTTCTTTTTTTATATAAATAGTTCCAAAGAACTACATGAAAAGGGGGACTACAATTTTAGTATATGGGAATTTGCAAGATGTGTGCATGAATGGAAAAGAGAAATTTTGGAAACACTGTTTGGTGGAACTTTGGCAGGTCGCGCGGATTTGCAAAAAAATGCCGGAAGAAAAAAACAAACGGAGCGGTATATGCCGAGACGTCAAAAAACAGCGGCAGGGATTCGCACAGCTTGACCCATTCGCCATTTTGCGCTAAAATAGAAGAAAAAACAGCGGGAAGTGGTGGAACATGTTTGTGGAATATCCCAATTTGCCGGAGGACGCCGCATCCGTTCTGGTAGATTGCAGAACGCCGAAGCGGATTGTGAAAAAATTAGAACAAATGGGCATAACTTGCTGCAAAGGGGTAATATTAGAAGAGATGCACCCGGCGGTAGCGGGACATGTTGACATGCAGCTGGTGCATGTGGGCGGCAATACTTTTGTGTGCGACCCGCGCGCGCTACATCATTATGAAACCATATGGCAGGAAAAAAATGCCCGTCTGCTTGCCGGAAACAGGCTTGCCCGGCGGAACTACCCGGAGGACGTTGCATATAATATAGTAAGTGTTGGCGCATATGCGTTTCATTTGGACGCTGCAACGGACGAAGTGGCGCGGCGGGAGTTGTCGCGCCGCGGCGTGAAATGGGAAACCGTCCGGCAGGGATACAGCAAATGCAGCGTGTGTGTCGTCAGTCAAAATGCACTGATTACAGGGGATAAAGGAATCGCAAAAAAGGCTGCTGCGCTTGGGTTTGACGTGTTATGGATTGAAACGGAGGAAATCCGGCTGCCGGGCATGAACGCCGGATTGATTGGCGGCGCCAGCGGAAAATTAAAAAAAGACTTGCTTGCTTTCACTGGCGATATTAAAAGATTGGGGTGCGGACAGGCAATTGAGACATTTTGCCATGCCCATGGCGTGCGGATAGTGTGTCTGGACGACGGAGACGTTTTGGATATCGGCAGTATTATTCCAATCACAGAGAGGAAGTGAATCGTTGTTTGTTGCCGAAGTGATATCAAAGCATGATTTGCATACATTATATGATTTTATGAACGGACATTTGCAGGAAGTTCCGGCGCAAATCGTGATGGAAGAGGACGGGCGCGGAAGCTGCATGAAAGTCTATGCAGACGCGCAGAATGAAGAACGTGTGCGGGACTTGCTGGCACAAGGTACGTCTGAATTTATCATACAGGAATTGGAAAATAGTGAAATTTATCATATTATTAAAAATGGGTATCACTTTTTTGATACCTTTGAAAAAGTGGAATTGATGCAGGACGTGAAAAAGGCGTTGGACAGAAATGATGTATCGGGAGAGTTGTTTCTGATTCGGCGCAAAAAACTGATTGCAAACGCAATCATGCGTTACTTGCAAGGGAAACAGATTTTGAATGTGGACGGATTCGTCCGGTTCCGTGCGAAAGAATATTTGATGGAACTGGAGGATTTTATTGACCAGACAGCGGACGAATTTATCACCATGCAGGAATATGAGAGTTTTCTGGATTTGCTGCGCTATTTTGTGAGCATTCAGGATCAGGCAGTCGCACATATCCATGTCGTAACACGACCAAGTGGAGAATATCTTTTGCTGGACGGCGACGGATATGAAATCATCAGCCGCGAGGTGGACGAATTTATTGAAGATATGGATATCGGGGAACGGGAATATGATGATATCTTGCTTTCCTCTTTGATTGTGTTGGCGCCGGGCGCTATTACGCTGCACAATCCGTCTTTTGCGCCGCCGCAGCTGCGCACAACGCTGGAGCAAATTTTCACAGGACGCGTGAAATTGTGTCAGGAATGCGCGCTATGCCAAATGGGGCGAGACACAAATTTACATTAAAATAAATTTACCAAAAGCGGAAAACATTTGTTTTCTGCTTTTTCTATAAAATTTTTGGAATGGCATATACTAGACATATTAAAAAAATCGAGGTGAATCCATATGAAATATAAGGCGGGAATCATTTTTTCCTGCCTGTTGCTGGTCTTAACAGGATGTGAGCAGAATTTACAGCAGCCGTCAGGTTCTCCTACGCCGCCGGCGCAGTCGGAGCCGCAGCCGCAGCAACAAGAAGCGCAGCAGCAAGAAAACCAGCAGGAAGCAGAGAAGCAAGCACAGCAGCGGGAGGCAGAGCAACAGGAAGCGCAAAGCCAGCAGGAAGCACAGCAGGCGCAGCAACAAGCAGAACAGCAACAACAGCAACAACAGCAGGCGCAGCAAAGCCAGCCCAAGACCGTCAGCAGAGAACTGGCGCGTTATGGTTCGGACATGACCAACAAAAAGAAAAACCGTCTTAAAAATATCCGCTTGGCAATTGAACAGGTGAACGGATATGTGATGGAAAGCGGAGAAACGATTTCGTTTAATCAATTGGTAGGACCCACTACGCCGGAGAGAGGATTTGTCAAAGCCACTGTTTATATCGACGGCGAAGAAACGCAAGGATATGGCGGAGGGATCTGCCAGCTTAGCAGTACGCTGTATAATGCGGCAATGGAAGCGGGACTGGAAATTGTGGAACGGCATCCGCATAAGGGCGGAACGGTGCACTATGTGCCGGCAGGCAGAGACGCCACGGTTTCCTATGGCGGTGTGGATTTGAAGGTGAAAAACACCAAGCCGTTTCCGGTGAAAATCTATGCTTCCATGGATAAAAACGGCGTTTATGTAGCGCTGAAGTCTATTGAACAAGAATAAAAATATGGGATAGAGAACTGTGAAAATGAACGCGCCGATGAATCAATCGGGGCGTTTTTTATTTTAAAAAAAATATTAAAAAAAATTATAAAAAAAAAAAGCAGCCCCAATCAAGTTTTATAGGGGGGGCCGGGGC
>CAMNSU010000022.1 GCA_946555455.1 uncultured Clostridia bacterium
CTTATCGCTTATTAAAACGATCCAGCGCGTTTTGCTGAATCTCTGTCGCACGCTCCAATCCATAGTCTTTCACCTGCTGCACATACGCATCAAATTTATCCAGTGGCTCTTTTCCTGTGATAAACTTCAAATACATTTCCTGCACATAGGTATTGATGTCGTTCACAATGGCGGAAAATTCCTGACTTTCCTCGCTGGTCGGCGTAAGCGGCGGCATTGCATAGGTATCCACTTCCGTTTTCATCCATACATCTTGCGCGGCTTTCTGCTGCGGGAGACGGTAACGCTGTTCAATATAGCGCAAATCCTGTACATAAGCGCCTTTTCCCGTTGCTGACGTGTAAGCAATCAGTGCTTCGTCAAAAGTAAGTCCGTCCGGATTGTTTGTAATCATCTCGGAATAAGTCGGATAGCCGTCCACCATGTTATAGCTGAGACCTTCCTGACCGAAGTTGAAGAAGTTATGCCCTTCCTCTGTATATCCATAGTTCAAAACCTTTACCGCCAACTCTTTATGTTTGCTCTTTGCGCTGATGGCAGGCCCTCTGGAATATACGACTGCGTCTTTTGTGGCAAATTTGGTCACGTCGCCGCGATTTTTCACCGGATACGGTACGCCCACCAAATCAAATTCCGGATTGGAATCTTTTGCGGCGCTCAGCCATTTTCCCATGCCGGAACCAAGCCAGCCGAATACCGCGCCGGCTTCACCGCCGAGCAGCTTTGCGTCTACGGTTTTGGTATCCAGATTGATAAAGTTTTTATCGAAAAGCCCTTCATCATACCACTGCTTCAACACGCTCAGGCATTCTTTAAATTCCGGCTGTATATTACCATACATGACCTTTCCGTCCACCTGATACCAGCCGCTCGGCACACCGAATGCGCCGCCCAGACCGCGGAACACATCATTTGCCGAAATACAAAGCGGTGATTCAATCCCGTTGTTTTTAAAGGTTGTCAGCACATGATGCCAATCGTCAATGGTTTCCGGAACCTCCAGTCCCATTTTGTCCAGATAATCTTTCCGGAACATATATCCCGCCGTTACACGCAGTTTTTCATTTTCACCGCCATACTGTACCAGACCTGGAAAATAGTAATAATTCCCCTCGTCTGTGCGGCTGCGTTTATTGATGAATTCATTCTCCTGTAAATAGTTCCAGAAATCCGGCGCATATTCAGGAAGCAAGTCATTGAGTTTGGCAATTGAGCCTTCCGTAATCGCCTTGTCCGGTCCGCCGACATAATCCGCCCAATACCAGTCCACAATATCCGGCAATTCTCCCGACGCAATCATCACGTTAAACTGCGCTACTTCCTGTCCCGCAGCGGGGTGCATCCGCTCAAATGTGACGCCCAGCCGCTTTTGATATTCTGTGTTCCACGCATTGGTGTCCGCATCTGAACTGTAGGCTTGACTCCAATAGGTGAGTTTTACATCTGTGTCAATGGGATATGAGGATTTTTTTAGTTTATCCAAGTCCGCCGTCGTATTTGTCCCGCCGTTTCCGTTACCGCAGCCCGACAGTAAAGCAGTCGTGCCTACAAGCGCCGCCAGGACGGCCGCCGCAATTCTTGCTTTTTTCATAATAATATCCATAGCCTTTCTGCCCACAAATTGAAATGAAACATCCTAACGTCCTTATCGTGGGCGGATAAGGCGTATAATGGATATTACTGTCCATCTGCATTTTCGCCAAAGGCGAAAATATTGCAGGGACAATCAAATCAATTAACGTGATTTTCACGTTAATTTCCCCTTCATTTTATTCATATTCCCTCATTGATAACGTTTTAGTTTTTCCCCATTTTTTCCATGACCTTATACAGCACCAGCGTCGCTTCCGCACGTGTCGCCGTTTGCTCCGGTCGGAAACTTGCGTCGGGATAACCATTTAAAATACCTGCCTCGCTCAGCGCTGCCACCGCCGCTTTGGCGTCCGGTCGTACCTGTACCCAATCGGTATATGTTGTTTTCGCATCTGATTCTTTTATTTTCATGATGCGGGCAACCATCAGCGCCAAATCTTGTCTGGTCAAACTCTGTCCCACGCCAAACGCGCCATATGCGCCCTGCACCAATCCCGCGCCGCCTGCCGTACATACATAATCCGCATACCATGCACCATCCGCCACATCAGAGAATATTGCTTTTTTCTCCGCATCAATATCAAAGGCGCACACCAGCAGTTTGACAAATTCTTCGCGCGTAATATTGTTATCCGGCAAAAATTGTCCGTTCTCGTTGCCGTTTACAATATTCTTTTCTGCCAATGCGTAAACCGCTTCTTTTGCCCAGCTATCCGCCATATCGGAAAACCGTTCCGGCTTCTGTTCCGGCTGCGCATTTGGAATAGAAGGCGCTGTCGGCATTGGCGTGGCTGCCGGAAATGTTCCGTCAATTACATTTCCGCCGCGACCGCCGCTTCCTCTGCCGACGCCGCCGTAGCTGCCGCCCGTGTTGCCCTGATTACTTGCCGCCTTCGCCTGTACTGTCGCCGGAAATGTTTTTTGTATCCCTTCAATGATAACACCCTTAGAATCTTTTCCCCTTGCGATTAGCGTAACACTTTGCTCCGTGGACTGACGTTTTACCGTTCCAAATTTATCAATGGCATTGGGGTTGCTGGATTCCCAAACCAATTCCAAGCCGTGTTCCGTCACCAGCGGAAGTTTGATGGAAGGAGCGGTAATCTGATTTAGAGAATCTTCGATTTCCACGCCCTGTATATCAAATTTCAGCAACTGTGCGTCAGTGAGAATCGCCTCCACGCCGCCAATCTGAATGCCGCCGCCGGCTTTTGTTACCTCCGCGCGCAGCGCCGTTGCCGCCACTGGAAACTCTGTCACTTCCTGCCAGCTTTTTGCCCGTCCCTGATAGTACCATTTGAGACTGTCATAGCTGGAGTTCACTGCGCGGATATCGCCGATTACCATTTCTGTTTTCAGCGGAATATCCAGATTCGCCGTGGTTCCTTCCGCCGTCCACACGGTAGCCGGATCTGTATCCAGCACTGCCTCTGCCTCTGCGCTGCTTGTTTGACCTGTTAAAATATGCCGGTGCGGTATGGTATAGGTACGGCTGATAACACGCGGCAGTTCCGCCCCTTTTGTCAGCGTAGCCGTTACCGTTACCTGCGTATCAAATTCCGTGCCGTCTCCTTCAAAATCGGTCAGCAGCTTTCCTTCCGGTTTTCCGACGCCGTTTTCTATTTTAAAATAGTCGGCGCCGTCTCCTTCTAATTGATAGCTTACCGTTGCTGTTCCGTCCGTATAGCCTTCTACTGTATATGTTTTCGGCATTTCTATCACATCACTCAGCGCTGTTTCTGTCTCCGGCAGCAGTTCTTCTATTTTTCCCGCTGCCTCCTTCAACACGCTCCACGCCTCTGTAGGCTCTATCATTTTAACCACGACGTCCAGCGAAAACTCTTTACTCAAAGCGCCCATGGTAACTGTTCCCTTTAGGGTAACGGTTTTGGAATCATCCCTGTCCTCATTGAAACTCGGACGGGTCACCTCACCGGATATGGATAACGTAGACGGGTCGGAGGAGGACTTCCATATGATTTGCGAGTCATTCAGTCCCGCCGAAGGCATTGTCAGGTTTTCCGTCACCGCTGTTAAATCCACACCCACGTTTTCCGCTGTCACGCTTTCTGCGACACCGTCCACTGCAGCGTTAAACTGCGCCAGTGTCTCACTCGACACGCATGGAACGGTCAGCACTGCGCCGGAAAGCTGGAAATCCATATAATCTTTTTGTGACGACAAATCCACTGTAAACACATCATTTTCCTGTGCCGCTTCTGTCAAAGTAATTTTCAGTCCCAGTCCTACATTGCCGCGCACGCCCTGATAGGGAATGTCATAGCTGACTGTATAATCTGTTCCAACCTTCAACGCGGTTCCGTTTTTCTTCACCGCAATCTGGTCTTTTGTCGCCATCTTCAGTGCTTGATTCAAATAGATGGGAATGGAGGTCGCTCCCACTTCAATGGCAATATCGCTGCCATCGCCAATCCCATATTCAATGTTGTATCCTCTTATGCAAAACTCATCTAAATAAAGGTCTTTTCCGTCAATCTGCGGCTGTACCAATCCTACTGCATTTTCCCTTAGCGCAAACTGCCCCAAATACTTGTTTGTTGCCGGCACCGCTGCGCTGTCCGCCGTCTCTTTCAAAGCGCCCTCCAGCAAATAAACGTCATAGACATGATTCACATAGTCAAAATGGATTTTAAAGCGATACCATGTTTTTTCCTTGTAATACCCTACTAAAACACCGCCGACAGTACCCACGCCGCCGTTTGCATTATCCAGCAGCACTCTGCCGTCTTCCAGCAAAGATAGTGCATGTTGATCCCATTGAACCTTGCCGCCCGCTAACGTTCGTGGTATAAAGATATATTTTGACGACGCCGTGTCCGGATAAACATCAAAGCTGATATCAAAGGTACCCGGTATGGTATACCCTGCCCCAATTCCACGATAAATTCCCTGTGCACCGTCAAAATACAAGGCTTTCTGCGTGCCGCCCTCCGGCGCAGGTCGATAGTCTTGCCATGTTCCGCCCCAGTTTCCGCCTTCAACATTGCCGTCTCCGCCGGGCAGATAAAACCAACGATCGTTTCTCTCAATAACGTTTGCCGCGCCCGCACTCCACGCAAATACCCCAAGAAATACCGTCAATGTCAGTATTGCTGCTAATAGTTTCTTCACTGTTTTCCCTCCGTTCTTTATTTAAAGTAAACAATTTCTTTGACAATTCCATAGTACTGGCGAATGTATACGTCATTGCCCAGTTCAAATTCCGCCACGTTTCCCATACTGATGTTTTCCGTTGTACGGTTCACCACGGTGACCCGTGTTGCAGAACTCAGTGCATACACGCGTTCCTCTCCGTCCAGTTCCTTCAGCACAACCGTGCATCCGCTGCTGTCCCACTCGACAATCTCACCATAGTTTACGCCCAAATATGCAATCGAATGGTCGCTGCTGAACTGCCCAGCTTTGAGCCAAGCCGCATTTTCTTTATCCATGGCGCGCACATTGATGATTGCGTTAATCACTTCTCCCTTGCTGTTGAGCAGATAGTGAATGACGTCTCCCTGCTGGATATCTGTGATTGCACTCACATTTTTCCCGTCTGCATCTTTCACCGTCCAGTCTGTCAAATTACCATCTACATTTCTTTCCATAATCATATTTTTCACGCCATATAACTGATCCCATGGATCCTCCGTATTTTCAATCGGCGCTGTTCTGAGCGTGGTATAAACGCCGGCGCGCCAGCCCTTGAGTATCATAACGGAATCTCCGTCGCTATTCGAGCCCCGTATCACTTTGTCCACAATCAAATTGTCCTCCAGCGGATCCGGCTCTGTTGTTACCTTTGAGCCTCCTTCATAGGGATAATACCGAATGGCAGCCTCCGCAAATTTCGTGCTGGACAGATTATAGAAATGCATTTCCCCTCTGCCGCTTACCGCTGATTTCAAGCCGCCGATACCCAACACACAGTCCATTATCATTTCATTGGAGTTTATCAAGGAAAATGCCGTATCGTCACTCACAGCTTCCTGCGCCTTTGCCGGATAGGGAATGCTCAGCAGCAGCGTGTTGGCATTCACGCCCACCTGTTTTCCAATCGTGTTAGCTTTATATCGGGTCATCGACAAGCTGTCATTAGAGCGGATTTTCTTTTCCGCATACAGTCTGTCCGGCTCCGCATGGTCGATTTCCACTTCCAATTCATTGATTTTGCCGCCGGATACGGCATAACGCAGCATTTTGTACAAAATGAAGGTTTCGTTTGGCCGTGCAGCGTCTGCCGAATAGAACTGCGATAATTTCCACAGCGTTTCATAAATCTGGTCTCCCGTACACGCCTGTCCGTTGACTTTCACTCTGGACGCACATTCAAAGCTTTCCACCGCGCCGCTCGCTGTCACGATTTTCATTTGCACCGGCCCGCCCAAGCCGCTTGCACGTCCTACCACGGTTCCAAAACCATAGACCAAATTTCCGCCGGAGAGCAGGTTGAAATCAATTCCAACAATCTGGTCAAGTGCGTTCAGGAAAAAGGCGCTGTCCAGCCCAACCGCCAGTTTTTTCACTTTTTTATTGTTTGCCGCTACCAGCGCGGTATATTCCTCGGCAATTTCATATTCCGTGTCGTTAATTACCGCTCTTTGGGCGCCGTCCTGCACCAAGGAACTGATGGCGCCGGAAATGCTCTCTTTGCAAACCACGCCAAAGGCACGCTGTATTTCACCACTCTCATCTGCTTTTGTAATAAGCGAAACAACCTGATTGCTTTCCAAATCCTTGGGGTTCACCACCGCGCCGTCTCGGTCAGTCAAAATAATCTTGTTGTTTTTATAGGCGCGTTCCATGGTAACGGATTTGTTATATCTATCTGCGATGGTGAACGTATCAAAAATGAAATTGTTAATCAAATAATCCTCATAGGCGCGAATCCACATCAAATCATAGCTTCCGTCCTGATTGTTGTCCACAAACAGAACTTCGCAATTGTTTCTCTCCAGCGCTTTCAAAGCATCTTTCACCTCAAAGCTCTGCGGATTGATAGAGCGCACCGGTCCCAGATACTCAAAGCCTGCAAACACGGCTCCGTCATCAGCCATCTGAAGGGTCTCTGCTCTGCCGTTCACTTCCGCCCGTATGCTGCGCAGCCCGTTTCTGGAAAGGATGTCTCTGCTCTGCACGCGAAGGGTTTTATTTTTACCCGGCACCGGATACAGACACACAATTTCATTTTCCTGCGCCGTCACGCTTCTATCCACATATGCGCGCACCCGCTGTCCCAGATAATTCATTGCCTGCGCCGTATAAGCCGTCGTATAAACGTCATCATCAATCCTGATATTGCTTTGCGTCCCGCTCATCGGTTCTTGTCCATATAAATCAATCAGACTGTTGGCGGTGACAATCCCTTCCACTTTTTCCAAATTCCAATATTTCCGCAAATAGCTGTTGTTTCTGTCCGCCTCAATCGTCACCGTCGTTCCGTTCACGCCGGTAAGTTCCGCAACAGCTGCATTCATGCTGCGAAAAATCAGTTTTTTCACATCTGCCCAGGTCATTGATTTCTCCGCATCGCTGGACATGCCTTTCAAAATACCCGCTCTGTTTGCCACGTCTACATATCCGATAGGATAGCCGCCATACGCCTGCACCACATTGCTGTATCCCAAAACGTCTACCATGACTTTCAGCGCTTCCAAATGCGTTACCGGATCGTCCGGTCGAAACCGATACACGCCCGGGGCTTCCATTTCGCCTTTCATATAACCGATACTTGCAAGAAAAGAGATTGCGCGGTAATTCGCGTCTTCCTCCGTCACATCGCTGATTCGGATAACGTTGTCAATCTCATAAAACTGCTCTGCCCGTTCCATTACATTTGCTACCGCGCCCGCAAATTCAGCACGCGTTACCTGCGCGGAGTTATCCGCCGCATTGCTCACCAAATGAAATGCTTCTAAAAACACTTCCGCCTCCTGCAGCAAGGAATCGGTACCATTCTCCGCCGCCGGTACCATGGTGCAAGTCCCGGCAAGCATCGCCAGTATCAAAAACAACCCCATTAACTTTTTCATAAGCCACCTCTCAACCTTTCTATGTTTTGATTATTCCCAGCCAATATAGCGGGCAATCTTTTCTATCGCGTCCTCCGGCAATCTGCCTGCGGGACGTAAAACGGCAACGTCACCTGATACCACAACAGACGTTTTATAGTGCAATTCCAACAGTTCCGGCGTCACATAAAATGTACCGTCCTCTCCTGTAAACACCGCAGCGCCTTTCGTCTGCTGCACCTCTCCGTTGATGGTTACCCTCCCATCTTCGCCAATCCAAGTGGTGCGGTCGTCAATCAACTGCCACGTTTTCTGACTCTCGCCGTAGCTGAGTCTGGAGCCCATCGCTTTCGCCACCGTTTTCAGTGGCAGATATATTTGCCCGTCTTTTTTCACAGCCTTGGGCAGATTGCCTGTCTCTTTGACCACATTGGAAATCATATAGGTATCCGCATCCGCCTTCATCACCAACGCATCGGATAGCTGTGCATCGGAATATTCCGGTTTTTTCTTTGCCACAGTGAGTTTTATTTTTTTGCCTTCCGCGTTGTTCATCTTCACTTTAAAGGATAGGGGCGCCATGCTGAGGATTTCAACCGCATCTCCTGCCTCCAGCACCTTTGCTGCGTCAAAATCGCAAGTCACTGTTACAGTGCCTCCTTTCATGGTTGGCTCCGTCATGGAAAATTCTGCCTGATGTTCATTTTCCGCATTCATCAAAATCAGCTTGCCGCTAACACGAATGCCGCCCGCTTCGCCGCCTTGGCTGCTCCAGAAATTATAGCCGGTTACGCCGAGTTTGTTATCCCGTACCGCGTGTACCTTGTCGTCCTGTGCCAGAATTTCAATGTCCGGCTGCGCTTCATATTCTTTGAGCCGCTCCTGCGTGGTGTTGGGCAATACGACATAGGAATATCCTGCGTTTTTGGGATTGATGCCATGTTCATAGCGAATCTTGCAAAAATCAGCATCTACCGTTTCCAAGCTATCCGACAGCCACATATCCGCCACTTTTTCGGAGCGATGCTCTTTTTGATAAGCGACTTTTTGCTCTCCCGGAAAATAGTATCCCATATCCGCGTTTTCTGTATTTCCTTCTAAATAGATGGTTTTCACCGTTTGGTCTTTCTTTTCAAATTCCGTCTCGGAAATTTCTTCGCCGTTTACCACCAGCCGGTTGGAAGCGCCTTCTTTCAGCATACGATTATCTACAATGCTTTCCACCTCGGAACTTCCTCCTGTGATGCCGCTGCCAAGACAAACAATTTCATCATCAAACAAAAACCACGATTTACGTCCGGACAAGCTGCTGTTCCAGTTGCAAACTTCCATACCTGCCACACCGTATTCCTCATTATAATCCATACTGGAAACCCAGCTATTGCTGTTATACATTTCCCCTTCAAAACGCGTCAATGTTCTGGGAACCATGTCCACTGTGATACCCGGCAGCCGGTAATGGTCTACCGCCACCCAATAGTCACGGTTAAACTGACTCTTGTCTTTTGTGAGATAATAGGTCGTTCCGGAACTGGCATACCAAGCCTGCATTGCGTCTCCGTTCGGCGCTTCAAAAGTTTTGGTGCGGTCGCTGAACATGGATAGCCCCACGCCGTATTCCGGCCGCTGCAACACTACTTTATCCCCTACCGGATACCGTTTCAGCCATGTAACAGGGCCGCGTGCGATAACGCTTTCGTCTTTCACCAATTCGTTCTCCAAATCCCCCTGCTGCATCAATGTTTCTTTATAAATCCCCTTGAATCTGGAACGGTAGGGCTCCGACATTTGGTCGCCCAGCGAACCGATGGAAGAAGAAATCATCATTCCCTGTCCGGCGCCGCTTCCCACACTTCGACCGGCTGTATTATCTACCACATGACCGTCATACATAATACCTTCAAAGCCGTCCGTCATTTTTTGTGCCAAATCATCCATGATATATTGTTCCATCTGCCACGGCGTACCGCTAAGCTGCGTTACATAACTCATGGTATTGGATATTTTATCCCTTCCATAGGAGGCATTGTAGAGGATACCGCTGTGATACATAAACGAGCCGTCCCAATAAAATCCGTCTGCCGGAACGCCTTGCGGTACCGTATCGTTGGAGCGTGTCTCCTGCGCTATGGAATACACTGTCTTATGAATATACAGCGGATTTTTAACCATTGCCGCCATCTTTAATGAAATGGTTGCAAAATATAGCCGATTCGTCCCCTGCACAGTAATGTGAAAATTTCCGTCTAAATGTGTGTTAATGCCGTCCTCACACCGCTTACACATTTCCTCCGGTGCGTCCTCGCCCAAAATCATCATAATTTGCGTCAGTTCCGTTGGCGTGGAAACCGTCCAATACCACCAGTTTCCATATTGTGTGATACCCGGATAATATTTATTTGTTAAAATAAAATCCACGCCGTCCAATATAGTTTTCAGCAATTCCGCATCTTTATAATATTTGTTGTGTTCCTGCTCATATGCCGTAGCCATAAAGCGGAATTTTGTGAGCGTTTCATTGATTTTGCTTGATTCCAGCGCCTCATTGGAACGAATCGGAATAAATTCCGGCCACAGTTCTGTTTTGGGATTGCGAATGATGGTTGCCAGATATTCGTCCACCGTCGCTTCCAGATTGGCAATGGATTTTTTTCGTTCATCGTCATATGGCTTTTCGTTTCCCACAAAATTTTCTCTCCAAAAATTACTGATGTTTTGAAAATCCTCCGGCATAGGCGTCAAACTCGCCATATAGTCGGTCACCAAGGTGTCCAGCGTATCCCGCGCACCATCTACCGTCGTCTGATCCATGCTTTGATTCAAAATCTGCTGCCCTTTCTCCAGCGCTTCTTTAAACTGTTGTTCCACCTCTGCGCTGTAGTGATGCTTCATTTTTTCATTCCGCATCAAACCCAGTTTCTGTTCCGCCAGATAAATGGAATTTTTCAAATCCGTTTTATCGAGTTCATTGGTGGAATATACACCGAATTCCGCAATGGACACCACCGCATCTTGATATTCATTGTCCGTTTTTGTGACGGTAAGCCGTATGTATCTTGCTTTTGTTGCCGGAAAATTCAGCGTTTTCCCATAAGCGCCAATCAGCGTCCCTGTAAACACTCTGCTCCATTTTTTCCCGTCTGTTGATACTTCAATGTAGTAGGATTGAATGGTGGAATTTAATTCTTTAATACGAACCCTGTTCACCCAGCTTAAGGTATATAAATCAAATAAGTACCAACCGCCGTCGGTTCCCAGCGGGGAGTCAAACACCGACGCCTCATTCCCATCTGTCATTTTCCGAATCGTAGTAGCAGCGCTCTCTAATGCTTTCCCCGCGCTGTCATGAAATGCTACCTGCGCTGTTACCCCGCCGGCAAGATTTTCAGAATCCGCCGCTGCCGGAAAACTGATTAATGTTACCAGCATGGCAATGCTCAACATAAGACCGGTGACTCTGCCACCTCGCTTTAATCTCATATCGACACCCTCCCTTTTTGTTGATACTATTATCATATCACGCAGCGCTTTTCATAGGCAAGTGCCAAAAAGCAAAGATAAGTCCCAAAACCCAAAATCCGCACGGCAAATGGGATTTCACAGTTTGGTCTCCCTCTCATATGTGTCTCTCTTTTAGAATAAACCGAAAAAAATCAAAAAATTTCCTTATTTGAGACCTATGACGTTTCTCTTTTTTACACCACAGTCCGGGCATAAATTTTTTATGAATCTTAGGCAAAAAAGTAGGCACGGAACAAATTTGCTCCGTGCCTGCTTTTTCTGCTATTATTTTATCCTAACGCTTCCATGCGCCGCATGGCTTCTTTGGTTTTTTCCGCGTCACCAAACGCCGTCAAACGGAAAAATCCTTCTCCGTTTTCACCGAATCCCACGCCCGGCGTTCCCACGACATGCGCCTGTTCCAGCAACTTATCAAAATATTCCCACGAGGAATATCCCGCCGGACATTTCATCCAAATATAAGGTGAATTGGTGCCGCCTGTGAACCAAACGTCCATCTTTTGCAGTGTCTGCGCCATCACCGCCGCATTTTTCTGATAATATGCAATGGCTTCTTTTGTCTGCCGTTGCCCTTCGGGGCTGAACACCGCCGCCGCGCCGCGCTGCACAATATAGGGTACGCCGTTGAATTTCGTGGTCTGCCGCCGCAGCCACAGCCGATTCAGTTTGGTACCGCCGCATTCCAGCGCCAGCGGCACAATGGTATAACCGCAGCGCGTCCCTGTGAATCCTGCTGTTTTGGAAAGCGAACAAAATTCAATCGCGCAAGTTTTCGCGCCCTCTATTTCATAGATACTGCGCGGCAATGAAGAATCTTGAATAAACGCTTCATAGGCTGCGTCAAACAGAATCACCGCCTGTTTTTGATTGGCGTAGTCCACCCACGCCTTTAGCTGCTGCCGGTTATACACCGCGCCGGTCGGATTGTTGGGTGAACAAAGATAAATAATGTCCGCGTCCACCGTTTCGTCCGGCATGGGCAGGAACCCATTGGATACGTCCGCCTGCAAATAGCGTACATTTCTACCCGCCATGATGTTGGTATCCAAATAGACAGGATAGACCGGATTGGGAATCAACACCTGATTGTCCTGCGCAAAAATATCCAAAATGTTTCCCACATCACTTTTTGCCCCGTCGCTGACAAACACTTCCTCTATCGCCAGCGAAACGCCGTTTTCTGCATAATATGCCGCAATTGCTTCCCGCAAAAAGTCATAGCCCTGTTCCGGTCCATAGCCTCGAAACGATTCCTCCCGCCCCATTTCCGCCACAGCGCTTTGCATTGCTTCCACCACCGCCGGACACAGCGGCAGTGTGACATCGCCGATTCCCATGCGGATGATTTCCGCTTCAGGATGGCTTTCACCAAACGCCGCCACCTTTTTGGCAATTGTGGAAAACAAATAGCTGTCCTGCAATTCTAAATAATGTCCGTTGATTTTCATTGCGCCATCTCCTACCCTATTTTTTTAAACTGTAATTTCTCCTTCAAAGACCGCTGTCGCGTCGCCCGTCATGAAAACAGCAGCGTCCGTATAACGAATTACCAAATCGCCGCCTTTGAGTTTCACGGTAATATCTTCGTTCTTTTTACAATAGCCGTTTTCCACAGCCGCTACCGCCGCTGCACACGCGCCTGTACCGCACGCCCATGTTTCGCCGCTGCCGCGTTCCCACACACGCATTTTTAACGTATTTCCATCTAACACTTTCACAAATTCCGTGTTCACGCGTTCCGGAAACAGCGAATCATTTTCAAACTGTGGTCCCAGCGTTTCAATATCGATTGCGTCCACTGACTCACAGAACACCACGCAATGCGGATTCCCCATGGAAACGCAGGTGATGTCATAGTCCTTGCCGCCGATATTCGCCGGCGCGCCCACCACCTTGTCGCCCTGCATTTTTACAGGAATCAGCGACGGTGTGAGTTCCGCTTTACCCATATCCACTTTGGCGCGCTGCACCACGTGATTGCGTTTGATGAGTTCCACGGTTTTGATGCCGCTGAGCGTCTCAATTGTCACGGTTTCTTTGTCCGTGATGTGGTTATCATAGAGATATTTCCCCACGCAGCGAATCGCATTTCCGCACATTTTTCCTTCACTGCCGTCCAGGTTAAACATGCGCATTTTCGCGTCCGCCACGTCCGACGGACAAATGAGCACCACGCCGTCTCCGCCGATACCGAAATGGCGGTCGGACAGCGATACGCTGAGCCCCTCCGGATTGTCAATGGTTTGGCTGAAGCAGTTGAAATAAATGTAATCATTGCCGCAGCCCTGCATTTTTGTAAAGTTCAGTTTCATTTTATCCTTCCTCATCTGATTCAAATTTACCAGTTCAATGGAGGTTTCGGAATACCGGCTGCGCAGACTTTGCGCCAGCGCATTCGCCGTGTCAATACTCGTCAGACACGGAATGTTGCGTTCCACTGTTTTGCGGCGGATTTTCACGCTGTCCCGCGTCGGAATGCGTCCCTTGGAAGAAGTGGAAATGACATATTGGATTTTGCCGCTTTCAATCAATTCCAGCGTGTTATGCTCCGATTCGTGAATTTTGTCCACAATCGTCACGGGCAATTCCGCCTGACGCAGCACCTCCGCCGTTCCGCGCGTTGCATAGAGTTTGAATCCCAAATCGTGGTATTGTTTTGCCGCCTCCGCAATTTCATGTTTATCCGTGTCACGGACTGAAATGAAGATACCGCCCTGTTTTTTCATGTGGTATCCTGCCGCAATCAGCCCTTTATATAACGCTTCTTCAAGATTGTTGCCGATTCCCAACACTTCCCCTGTGGATTTCATTTCCGGCCCTAAGTGATTGTCCACACCCATGAGTTTTTCAAAGGAGAACACCGGCACTTTTACGGCAATATAGGGCGACAGTTTATACAGCCCTGTGCCATAGCCCATTTCCTCCAGCGATTCTCCCAGCATGGCGCGCGTCGCAAGGTCTACCATGGGAACTCCTGTCACTTTGCTGATATATGGAATGGTTCTAGAGGAACGCGGATTCACTTCAATGACATATAATTCCTCCTGATAAATCAGGTACTGGATATTCACCAGCCCTTTTGTTTTCAGAGAAACCGCCAAGTTTTTAGAGCATTCCACAATACGCTCCGTCATTTCATCGGACACATTCCATGCCGGATAGACCGCAATGGAATCGCCGGAATGCACGCCGGCGCGTTCAATATGCTCCATGATACCAGGAATCAAAATGTTTTCCCCATCGCAAATTGCGTCTACTTCCAATTCCGTTCCCATCAAATATTGGTCTATCAATACCGGATTTTCAATATTTTGGTCTAATATAATTTTCATATATTCTTTGATGTCGTCGTCTGTAAAGGCGATAATCATGTTTTGCCCGCCCAACACGTAAGAGGGGCGCATCAAAACCGGATAGCCGATTTTCTTCGCAACCTCCAGCGCGTCGTTTGTGTTCATGACCGTATAGCCCTGCGGACGGCGAATCTGTAGTTTTTCCAGCAGCGCATCAAACCGTTCTCTGTCCTCCGCCATGTCAATGCTGTCCGCGCTGGTGCCCAGAATTTTCACACCGCGGCGGTCCAGTTCATTTGTCAGTTTGATTGCCGTCTGTCCGCCAAACGCCACCACAACGCCTACCGGCTGCTCGGTGTGAATCACGTTCATGGCGTCCTCTATGGTAAGCGGTTCAAAATACAGGCGGTCTGCCGTGTCAAAGTCTGTGGAAACCGTCTCGGGATTGTTGTTCACAATCACCACATCATAACCCGCTTCTTTCAACGCCCAAACACAGTGCACGGAAGCATAGTCAAATTCCACCCCCTGCCCGATACGAATAGGACCGGAACCGAACACAATGACCGTACCTTTTTTGCTTTTCGGCGCATTTGCAATAAATTCCGCCGCTTCGTTTTCCTCTTCATAGGAAGCGTAGAAATAAGGTGTTTCCGCCGAAAATTCCGCCGCACAGGTATCCACCATTTTATATGACGCATGGCTTGGCTGCTTGATTTTGCAGCCGGACAGTTCTTCAATGGTTTTATCTAAATATCCCAGCTTTTTCGCTTCCCAATATAACGCGTCATCCAGTTTGCCCTGTTTCAAAGTCGCTTCAAACCGCACCAAATGCTCCAGCTTTGCCAAAAACCACAAATCAATTTTGGTGATGTCATGAATGGTTTCTTTGGTAATGCCGCGTTCCAAGGCTTCCACCACTGCAAACAGCCGTTCATCATTGCAGTCATGCAGTTTTGCTTCTATTTCTTTGTCTGTAAGCGGCGTAAAATGTTTGTTGTGCAGCGTCATGCGAGAGATTTCCGCACCGCGCACCGCTTTCATCATCGCTTCTTCAAACGTCGCGCCGATTGCCATGACTTCCCCTGTCGCTTTCATCTGCGTTCCCAGCGTGCGGTTCGCATAGACAAATTTATCAAAGGGCCATTTGGGGAATTTCACAACCACATAGTCCAGCGCAGGTTCAAAACAAGCGCAGGTTTTTCCTGTGACGGCGTTTTTGATTTCATCTAGCGTATACCCAATCGCAATCTTGGTTGCCACCTTGGCAATCGGATAGCCCGTTGCTTTGGACGCCAGCGCGGAAGACCGCGATACACGCGGATTCACTTCAATGACCGCATATTCAAACGTATCGGGATTGAGTGCAAACTGGCAATTACAGCCGCCGTTGACCTTCAATGCCGTGATGATGTTCAGCGCCGCACTGCGCAGCATTTGATATTCTTTATCCGCCAGCGTAACTGCCGGCGCAATCACGATACTGTCCCCTGTATGTACGCCGACCGGGTCAAAGTTTTCCATGCTGCACACAGTAATCACGTTGCCTTTGCTGTCGCGCATCACCTCAAATTCAATTTCCTTCCAGCCCGCAACGGATTTTTCCACCAACACCTGATGAATGGGCGATACCTCCAGCCCGTTACCGCAGATTTCGCACAGTTCGGTTTCATCTTTGGCAATACCGCCGCCGCTGCCGCCCAGCGTGAACGCGGGACGGATAATCAGCGGATAGCCGTTTTGATTCGCAAACGTTACCGCGCTGTCCACGTCCGTTACTACCTGCGAAGGAATGACCGGCTGCCCGATGGACAGCATGGTATCCTTGAACATCTGGCGGTCTTCCGCCTTGTCAATGGTCACAGGGTCTGCGCCCAGCAACTCCACGCCATATTCGTCCAAAAATCCCTCTTTGGCAAGCTGCATGGACAGCGTGAGTCCCGTCTGACCGCCCAGCGTGGAAAGCAGTCCGTCCGGACGTTCTTTTTGAATGATTCGTTTGATGGTTTTGGGGTGCAGCGGTTCAATATAAACCGCGTCCGCCATCGCCTGGTCTGTCATAATCGTCGCCGGATTGGAGTTCACCAGCACCACTTCAATACCGTCCTCTTTCAACGCGCGGCACGCCTGCGTACCGGCATAGTCAAATTCAGCGGCCTGTCCGATAACGATAGGACCGGAACCTATTACCATTACTTTTTTGAGTTTTTTATTCAGCGGCATGTTCTTTTTCCTCCTTTATCAGACTCATGAAGCGGTCAAACAAAAAGTTGGTGTCGTGCGGCCCGCCGCACGCCTCCGGATGAAACTGGACGGAAAACGCCGGAATCGTTTCATAGCGCACGCCTTCACAGGTTCCGTCATTGGCGTTGACAAACCAAAGTTTTGCGCCCTCCGGCAGCGAATCGTTCACCACTGCATAACCGTGATTTTGGCTGGAAATGAACACCTTGCCTTCCTCCACTTCTTTCACCGGCTGGTTTGCCCCGCGGTGTCCGTATTTCAGCTTCTCCGTCTTTGCACCTTGGGACAGCGCCAAGAGCTGATGTCCCAAGCAAATGCCAAACGTGGGGATTTTATGTTCCATCAACTGCCGTAGCTGCTGCACAATCTCCTGATTTTCCGCCGGGTCGCCCGGGCCGTTTGACAGCATCAACCCGTCCGGTTTCAGCGCCAAAATTTCTTCTGCACTCGTTCCCGCCGGTACCGTTATCACCTCACAGCGACGCTGCAGCAGTTCCCGCCGGATATTTTCTTTCGCGCCGAAATCCCACAGCACCACACGCCAAACAGCGTCCGCTTCCGCCATAGTTTCCTGTTCCTGCCGCGTGACCGCCGCCACTGCGCCGGTGATTTGATAGTCTCTGATTTCCGCCAGCATGGTTTCGCTCACCTCAGGAGCGGACACAATCCTGCCGTTCATCACGCCGTATTCCCGCACAATTTTTGTCAGCGCCCGCGTATCAATGCCGCACAGACCCACAATATTGTTTTCCTTTAAAAAAGCGTCAAGATTACCCTCCATACGGAAATTAGAAGGTTCTTGACACCACTCTTTGACAATATACGCTTTTACATGGGGCGCTTTGCTTTCAAAATCTTGTGAAATCATGCCATAGTTTCCAATCAACGGAAATGTTTGCACAACAATCTGTCCAAAATAGCTGGGGTCGGTCAATGTTTCTATGTAGCCTGTCATAGCTGTTGTAAATACGATTTCTCCGGTCACATCCGCCGACGCACCGAACCGCTGTCCCTGAAATACTGTTCCATTTTCCAAAATCAGATACGCTTTCATCTGTTTCCTCCTTATGATTCATAGGTTCTTAAAATGCTCTCCGCAATTTGCCGTTTTGTCAGGCGCAAATCCATTGCCTGTTTTTCAATATGCCGGTGCGCCTGCTGTTCCGTCAAACTCAAATATTGAATCAGCGCGCATTTCGCCCTGTCCACAAGCCGGATTTCTTCTATTTTTTTATGCAATTGCACATTTTCGCGTCTCAGCCCCAGCATACGGTTGCGGGTCGCCGTGATGAGTTTCACGCTTTGGTAAAACGCCGGACGCTGGGTCGGCAGTCCCACCGTCAAAATCCCGTAGTCCTCCACCCGCGCGCTCACTTCATCTTCTATCTCATGTTTCACGACCATCACCACTCCCGCAAGACTGGTTTCCGCCGCCATGATAGCAAGTTCGTGCCCAAATTCATCCGGCAGAGGCGCATGAACCAGCACTAATCCGAACTCAAACTGTCCCAGCTTTTGCCGCGCTTCACTGCCGCTTGACACTACCACAATGTCATACAGTCCAATCCCTTGCAGCAAGGTCTTCATTGCCTGCTGCGCCTTTTCCGAACGTGAAACCATCAGAACGCTGTCCATGCGCCTCACCTCCGTTCCTCTCTATCTGCTTATCAAATCATTTGAAACACACTGTCCGCTTCGCCGCTTTCCCATTCCTGCTGTTTTTCAGCAAAAATCTTTTCCGCCGCTTTTTCCGGCAGATATTTTTTCACAAAATCGCTGCTGCGTGCCACATGCACCGCCTCCAGCAATGTTTCCGGCAAACTTTCAAACCCGCTTAGCGTCGCGCTGTCCGCTTCATATAGATTCACATTTGCCGGCGCGCACAATTCCAGTCCCTGTTCAATGCCGTCCAGCCCTGCATGAATCAGCAAGGCAAGCGCAAAATAGGGGTTGCAGGACGGGTCGGGAGACCGCAGTTCCATGCGTGCCGCCGCGCCGCCTTCCGCCGGAATGCGCACCAATTGGGAACGGTTTTGATGCGACCACGAAATATATTTCGGCGCTTCAAACAGTCCAAACCGCTGGTAGGAATTCATCAGCGGATTTAAAAACAGCGTGATTTCGCGCACCCGCTGCAAAATCCCTGCAATGAAACTCTCCGCTTCCTGCGAATGTTCATTCGAGCCGATTTTAAACAAATTCAATCCGCCGCGCAGCAGCGATAAATTGATGTGCAGACCGTTTCCGCTGAAATCTTCCAGCGGCTTGGGCAGAAAAGACGCATAAAGTCCGTTTCGGTTTGCCATGGTCTTGACAATGGTTTTAAACGTCACCAGATTGTCCGCTGCCGTGAGCGCGTCCGCATGGCGGAAATCCACCTCGTTTTGCCCCGGCCCCTGTTCGTGGTGGGAACTTTCCGGTTTGATACCCATGCTTTCCAGCGTCAGACAGATTTCCCGCCGCACATTTTCTCCTCTGTCCAGCGGCGCCACATCCAGATAGCCCGCACGGTCATGAGGACGTTTGGTGGGATTGCCGTTTTCGTCCAATTCAAACAGATAGAACTCACATTCCGAGCCGATTTCACAAACATACCCTTTGTCAGCAGCGCGTTTCACCGCCGCTTTCAGCAGCGTCCGTCCGTCGCCTTCAAAATTTTCTCCGTCCGCGCGTTTCACGTCGCAGAAAAACCGCGCTACTCTGCCCTGCTGCGGACGCCACGGCAGCACTGCCAATGTGGACGGGTCGGGGTGCAAATATAAATCGCATTCCTCCATATTCATAAATCCCTTGACTGCCGAAGCGTCAAACGAAACGCCCATTTCAAATGCCCGCGGCAATTCGTCCGCCATGATGGCAATATTTTTGACCGCGCCAAACATATCGCAAAATTGCAGCCGGATAAATTTCACATCATTTTCTTCCACAAACTGCAACACTTCCGCCACAGTATAATCCATGTTCCCACCTCAATTCAGACGTTTTCCGCCGAAATGCATAAATTCTTTTGAAGACTTTCTTTTTTATTATAGCGTATTTTTTGGAAAATGAAAAGTTTTTTTTCAAAGTTTTTTCGTTTTTTTATCAGTTTGCCGTATAGAGCCTGCGGTATGGATTGTTTGTGTTTGCGCTTAGCACCCAAAAATCCGTTTCCATCAGTTTGCTTTGGTCTTTGTCAAACGTTTGGCAGAACTCCTGCAAATACGGTTCTATTTCTTGCAGTTCCTCGCGTTTTGCCTTGTGCACTTCCACTTGCGGCGGCAGGTTCTCAGGCGCTTGCGCGGCGCGGATAAAGACTTTTCCGCCATGCATTCCCGTACTGCAAAAATTCCCGACCGGCACGCCTTCCGCACCGATTCCCAGCACAATGATAATGCCGCCCGCCTGATATTCTCCCAAAAAACTGCCCGCGCTGCCGCCAATCACCAAAACCGGCAGTTTTTCTTTGTAGGCTTTCATGTGAATACCCGCGCGGTAGCCCGCGTTTCCTTCCACCATGATTTTCCCGCCGCGCATGGCATAACCCGCCGCGTCACCGATTGCGCCGTGCACGTAAATTGCGCCGTCGTTCATGGTGTCGCCCGTCGCGTCCTGCGCGTTGCCGTGCACCGTGATGGTCGCGCCGTCCAGATACGCGCCCAGCGCATTGCCCGGCGTCCCGTGGATTTCCAAATGTTTACCGCTCAGCCCGCTGCCGATATACCGCTGTCCGATACAATTTTCCAGCACAACTTCTTTATCGGCGCAGGCGCGCACCTGTTCGTTCAAATCCCGAAAATGCATGTCATTTCCCCTTGCATTCAATTTCATACGCGCACACCTCCTAACTTTTTCGCCCGCTCCGCTCGCGCAAACGCCATAAGCTGCGGTTTTTCTTTCAATAGCTCAAAATCCACCTGTTTCAGCGGCGTTCTTTCGCGTACCATTGCCGTATAAATACCTGCACGCGCCACGTCGCCGATTAAGACATATCCTTTCAAAACGCCATCCGCCGTCACCAGTTTTTTATATCCGCTGTCCGTCTGCACCACATATGCTTCTCCCTCGTAGCTTCCGGCAGTAATCATGTGCAGACCGAAAAAGCCGATGGCGTTCATGGGAATCGCGTTGTCATATTCTTTTTCGCCGCCCGCCATATTGATTCCGGCGCATTCTCCCTGCATATAGGCGTTTGGCAGCAATGCAAGCACACGCTGCTGTCCTGTTGTCACGTCCAGACTTTCTGCACAGTCGCCCGCTGCAAAGACGTTCGATAAAGACGTCCGGCACAAGGTATCCGTTTGAATGCCGCGGTTCACTGCGCCGCCCGCCTGCTGCACCAATTCCGCATTCGGGCGCACGCCCACCGCCACAACCACAATGTCAAACGGTACCGTCTTACCGCTTTGCAGATATGCCGTGCCGTTCTCAAACCGCTGCACGCTGTCCGACAGCAAAAACCGAATCCCTTTCTGCTCTATGTGCCGCTGCACCATCTGCGCGCCCGTTTCGTCGAGAATGCTGGGCAAAACGCGGTCTGCCAAATCTACTACCGTGATACTGCCCACTTTGTCCGCAATGCCCTCCGCGCATTTGAGTCCAATCAGTCCCGCGCCGACAATCAGCACACGGCTGTCCGCTGTGATTGCTTTTTCCAATGCCAGCGCGTCGTCCAGAGACAGAAACGTGAATTTTTGTTTCACCGTGTCCAGTCCTTCCATGGGCGGTACAAACGGTTTAGAACCGGTCGCAACCAGCAGTTTATCATATGCGACTGTTTCGCCGCTGTCCAAAACAACCTGTTTTGCCGCGCTGTCAATACGCACCGCTTCTTTGCCCAGCATGACCGTACAGCCCGTCTCTTTATAGAATCCGTCCGGACGATATTTCATACGTTCCCTGTCCGTTTTTCCATAGAGCAGATAGGAAATCAGCGGACGGGAATAGGTGTGGTAGGGTTCTTTGGAAATGATGGTGATGGAACCTTCCTTATCCTGACTGCGGATTCCTTCCACGCAGCCCACCGCCGCCGCGGAATTTCCGATAATGACATATTTCATGTTTCTCACCTCTCCTCATAAACGACCGCGCGGTTGGGACAGCCTGCCACGCACGCCGGACTGCCCGCGCTGTTCGTCAAACATAATTCACATTTCTGTACCACGCCTTCCTCGGACGGCACAACTGCACCGTAGGGACAGGACAAAATACAGGTATAACACCCCACGCATTTTTCTTTGTCTATCTGAATCACGCCATCCTTTTGCGTGAGCGCGCCTGTAATACAGCCTTTCACGCAGAGCGGTTCCTCACAGTGCCGGCAGGAAACCGCGAAATGAACGTCGCCGCTGTCCTCCACCTGAATACGGGGGTGAATATCCACATTTTTCAGCGCTTTGACCATGTCGTCCTTTCCGGAATTGGCAAACGCGCAGTAGTATTCGCACAAATGACAACCAAGACACCACTGTTCATTGACATAGACTCTTTTCATTTTCGTCCCCTCCTCATTCTCCGGCGTGCTGCACGCCCAAGATATCCAGTTCTTTTTGCGTCAGCCCCACGCCGCGCAGCATAAGCCGGTTACCGCGCAGCGCTTCAATGGAGTTGATTCCCATACCGCCCATCATTTCTTTGATTTCATGGTTCCATGCCGTGAGCAGATTCACCAGACGCTGCGCGCCGATTTCGGGATTGAGCCGTTTCACCAAATCAGGGCGCTGCGTGGCGATTCCCCAGTTGCATTTTCCTGTGTGACAGCTTCGGCACAAATGGCATCCCAACGCTAACAGTGCGCTGGTTGCAATATAAACCGCATCCGCGCCCAATGCAATGGCTTTCACCACGTCCGCGCTGCTGCGAATCGTGCCGCCCACCACCACGGATACGCTGTCGCGAATCCCTTCCTCCCGCAGCCGCTGGTCTACGCTGGCAAGCGCCAGTTCAATGGGGATTCCGACGTTGTCGCGGATACGCGTGGGCGCCGCGCCCGTGCCGCCGCGGAAGCCGTCAATGGCAATGATATCCGCGCCGCTTCGGGCAATACCGCTGGCAATCGCCGCAACATTGTGCACCGCCGCAATTTTAACGATAACCGGTTTCCGGTATTCCGTTGCTTCTTTGAGCGAAAACACCAGTTGCCGCAAATCTTCAATGGAATAGATGTCGTGGTGCGGTGCGGGCGAAATCGCGTCGGAACCTTCCGGAATCATTCTTGTTTTGGAAACGTCGCCCACAATTTTGGTGCCCGGCAGGTGTCCGCCAATGCCCGGTTTTGCGCCCTGTCCGATTTTAATTTCAATCGCCGCGCCCGCTTCCAGATAATCTTTATGTACGCCGAACCGTCCCGAAGCCACCTGCACAATGGTGTTTTTGCCGTATTTGTAGAAATCTTCATGCAGTCCGCCCTCGCCCGTGTTATAGAGAATGCCCAGTTCCTCCGCCGCTTTCGCCAAGCTGGCGTGCGCATTATAGCTGATGGAACCGTAGCTCATGGCGGAAAACATCACCGGCATAGACAGCACCAGCTGCGGCTGCAAATTCGGTTTGATTCTGCCCTGTTCGTCCCGCTGAATGTCCTCCGGCTTTTTTCCCAGAAATGTCTTGGTTTCCATAGGCTCGCGCAGCGGGTCAATGGAAGGGTTCGTCACCTGAGACGCGTTAATCAGCAGTTTATCCCAATAGACCGGATAGGGTTTGGGGTTGCCCATGGAACTGAGCAGCACGCCGCCGCTTTCCGCCTGACGGTAAATCTCCTGAATATTCGCACCCGCCCAGTTTGCGTTTTCTCTAAACGTATGGTCTGTTTTGACAATCTTCAGCGCCCGCGTCGGACAGAGCGACACGC
Organism: uncultured Clostridia bacterium; assembly: GCA_946555455.1. Lineage (GTDB taxonomy): Bacteria > Bacillota > Clostridia > RUG12999 > RUG12999 > JAAWTG01. The sequence goes on from CAMNSU010000022.1 coordinate 23,493, forward strand.
AGCGGTGGCAGTTGACGCATTTTGCGCTGTCGCAGCGCATGGCGCCCAATTCCTCGTCATACCAATGCGCTTCATTCGCGCACTGCCTTGCGCACACCTGACAGCCAATACAATTATCTTTGTTACGAATGATTTCATAGTCCGGATATAAATAGTTTACAGGCATTTTGCCGCCCCCCTTTCACTCAGTCTGAAAATCGCCGCTTCTCCGCCCTTAGGCGACCAGAGTTTTTCTAAGTTTGGTTCCACAACGCGAATAGCGCATTCTTCACTCGCAATATAGACCATGTCGTCCTTTTCGCCAATCACCATAGACCGCAGTTTCAGTCTGTCGTTCAGCGCCATAATGCCGCCGTCAAAGCCTAACAGAATGGAGAAAGGCCCTGTAATCAGCAAACTCGCAAAGGCGTTGCGCAAATAGGTCAGCCGTTCCCGTTCCTCTTTGGGTTTCTGTTCAATGGTTGACCAGAACGGCGCGGCAATCACGCTTGCCATTTCCTCCAGCGACAATTCCTTTTTGCGCACCAGATAGTCTATCATATAGGTAATAACTTCCGTGTCGGTTAAAAGCGTGCATTTATAACCAAACATTTCTATGTACCGGCGGTTCGCGTCATAAGAAGAAATTTCGCCGTTGTGTACAATGGAATAGTCCAGCATAGCAAAGGGGTGTGCGCCGCCCCACCAGCCGGGCGTATTAGTGGGATAGCGTCCGTGCGCCGTCCAGCAATACCCTTCATATTCGTCCAGCCGATAGAACTCTCCCACATCCTCCGGAAATCCCACCGCCTTGAACACACCCATGTTCTTGCCGCAGGAAAACACATATGCGCCTTCAATCACCGTATTGATTTTGATAACGCTTTTGACCGTAAATTCCTTTTCGTCCAGTTGGCTGTCCGCCAGTTTGGTGGGCAGCGGTGTAACAAAATAGCGCCAAATCAGCGGTTCATCTGTGATTTTCGGTGTTTTCTTCACCGGAATTTTAGACAGGTTAATCACGTCAAAATGCCGGTCTAAAAACCGCTCGCATTCCTCCCGCGCGGCGTTGCTTTCATAAAATATATGAAATGCATACAAGTCTTTATATTGCGGATAGATTCCATAGCCTGCAAATCCGCCGCCCAGTCCGTTGGAACGGTCGTGCATGGTTGCGATAGAACGGATAATGGATTCACCGTTTATTTTTTTTCCGTCTTTGGAAAAAATGCCGGATATTGCACAGCCGGAAGGGATTCTGGTCTGTCCTTCTTTTAACATCTCCTGTTCCTCCTTTGCCTTTTTCTGCACAAAAAAAGCGTCCACCAAAAAAAGAAACTGCTTCCTTTTTTGATGAACGCCATTGTTCATTCTTACATTTTTTATTATTATACCGTTTTTTCAGCAAAATGTCAATACTTTTTTGAAACTTTTTTATGTTTCTCTTTCATTTTTTAAGTTTTATCAGCTTATTTCCTATATATTCCCCATTTTTCTGCATGTCGTTTTAAAATTTCTTGCAAAAAAGTTTTAAAAAACACTTGACAAATTTTCTCCTTGGGTGTATACTGTGTCTGTAAACAGCAAAGGCGCTGTGGGTCAAATATCCGCAGTGCCTTTTTTTATTTCCCTTTGCAACCGGTTCAAAATGATTTTTTATTAGGAGATGATTTGAAATGACTACAGTTCCTGAAGTATTCGGCAGTATGGTGTTTAGCGACGCAGTCATGCAGGAAAAACTTCCGAAAGACACCTACAAGGCATTGAAAAAAACCATTCAAGATGGAAAAAGCCTGCAAATTGGTATTGCAACAGTCGTTGCAAACGCAATGAAGGACTGGGCGGTAGAAAAAGGCGCAACGCATTTCACCCATTGGTTCCAGCCCATGACCGGTATCACCGCGGAAAAACATGATAGTTTCATCGCGCCGACAGGCGACGGGCGGGCGATTATGGAATTCTCCGGCAAAGAACTGGTCAAAGGCGAACCGGACGCGTCGAGTTTCCCCTCCGGCGGTCTGCGCGCAACATTTGAGGCGCGTGGATACACCGCTTGGGACCCTTCGTCCTATGCTTTTATCAAAGACGACACCCTCTGCATTCCCACTGTGTTCTGTTCCTACAGCGGCGAAGTGCTGGACAAAAAGACGCCGCTGCTGCGTTCCATGGAGGAATTGAACCGGCAGGCAATGCGTATTTTAAAACTGTTCGGCAGCAGCGCAACCCGCGTGACAACAACTGTGGGGCCGGAACAGGAATATTTTTTGATTGACAAAGAAATGTATAAACAGCGCCGTGATTTGGTGTTCACAGGACGGACGCTCTTTGGTGCAAAACCGCCCAAGGGTCAGGAAATGGAAGACCACTATTTCGGTACGATTAAACCGCGCATTGCGGCGTTCATGAAAGATTTAGACCAAGAGCTCTGGAAACTCGGTATTCTGGCAAAAACAGAGCACAATGAGGTGGCGCCGGCGCAGCATGAACTCGCTCCCATTTTCTCCACCACCAACATTGCGGCAGACCACAACCAGTTGACCATGGAACTCATGAAAAAAGTGGCAGACCGTCACGGATTTGCGTGTCTGCTGCACGAAAAACCGTTTGCCGGCGTGAACGGCAGCGGAAAACATAACAACTGGTCTATTTCCACAAACACCGGCGTCAACCTGCTAGAACCTGGCTCTTCGCCGCATGAAAATGCGCAGTTCCTATTGTTCCTGTGCGCGGTTATCAAAGCGGTAGATGACTATCAGGATTTGCTGCGGCTTTCCGTTGCAACTGCCGGAAACGACCACCGTTTGGGCGCCAACGAAGCGCCGCCGGCAATCATTTCTATGTTCCTAGGAGATGAACTGACGGAAATTCTGGAATCCATTGAACATGACGATACCTATGACAGCAAAGAAAAAAGCAACATGGAAATCGGTGTACATATTCTTCCAAAATTCCCGAAAGACACCACCGACCGCAACAGAACTTCACCATTTGCTTTCACAGGCAACAAATTCGAGTTCCGTATGCTGGGCTCCGCGCTCTCCATTTCCGGTCCGAACATCACGCTGAACACCATTGTTGCAGAATCTCTGTCGCAGTATGCGGACGAATTGGAAGCGGCAGACGATTTCCAAAGTGCGCTGAATAAACTCATTAAACGTACCATTAAAAAGCATAAACGTATCATTTTCAACGGCAACAACTATTCGGACGAATGGGTGGCGGAAGCAAAAAGCCGCGGACTGTATAACCTGAAATCCACACCGGAAGCGCTTCCCTATTTCAAGAGTGAAAAGAACATTAAACTTTTCACTAAACACAACATTTTCAGTGAAGCGGAAATCGTTTCCCGCTGTGAAATCATGCTGGAAAACTATTGCAAAGAACTGCACATTGAAGCGCTGACCATGCTGGATATCGTGCGCAAAGACATTCTTCCGTCCGTGATGAACTATGTCCACAAACTCAGTTCCACCGCCGCCGCAAAAAAATCCGTTTTGGCGGACGTCAACTGTGATGTGGAAAAAGCGCTGATTTCCAAACTTTCGGAACTCGTTTCCTGTCTGTATCACAAAACAGACAAGCTGGAACAAACGCTCCTAGCTGCCAAAGACTATGAATCGGACGCACAAAAATGCTCCGCTTATTATCACGACAGCGTGTTTGCTTCCATGCAGGAGGTTCGCGCCATTGTAGACGAACTGGAAACCAGCACGGCAAAAGAATTTTGGCCGTTCCCAACTTACGGCGACTTGCTGTTTAGCATTCTATAAATTTTAGACATAAGAGAATCAAATATTATGCCTATATAGTCGCACAACGGCGTGCAGCACAGGAAAATACCCCCATTTTCCTGCGCCGCACGCCATTTTTATTTGTGAAAGAAAAGGGAGGAATTATTTATGTATTCATCTGTCAACACCATATGGGTCTTGCTCGGCGCAGCCCTGGTATTTTTCATGCAAGCCGGATTCGCCATGGTGGAAACCGGTCTGACACGCGCGAAAAATGCCGGTAACATTGTTATGAAAAACCTGATGGATTTTAGCATCGGTACGCCGATATTCTGGTTGCTCGGCTTTGGATTGATGTTTGGCGCGGGCAATTTCATCGGTCACTTTGACCCAACCATTGCCGGCGCCTATACGGACATTCTGCCGGAAGGCGTCCCCAAATGGGCGTTTGTCATTTTCCAAACGGTATTTTGTGCAACCGCCGCAACTATCGTCTCCGGCGCCATGGCGGAGCGCACCAAATTCAGTTCCTATTGTATCTACAGCGCGGTTATCAGCGCGGTTATCTATCCCATTTCCGGTCACTGGATTTGGGGCGGCGGCTGGCTCGCGCAGCTTGGATTCCACGATTTTGCAGGTTCCACCGCCGTTCACATGGTTGGCGGCGTTGCGGCGCTGATTGGCGCAAAAATGTTAGGACCGCGTATCGGAAAATATTCCAAAAGCGGAAAATCCAAAGCGATTCTGGGGCATAGCCTGACGCTTGCGGCGCTCGGCGTATTCATTCTGTGGTTCTGTTGGTTTGGATTCAACGGCTGTTCTACCGTTTCCGCCGAAGGCGACGAAACGCTGTTCTCCATGGGTTCCATCTTTATGACGACAAATCTTGCGGCGGCTGTTGCTGCTTGTGTCACCATGGTAATCACTTGGATTCGCTATAAAAAACCGGATGTTTCCATGACGCTCAACGGTGTGTTGGCAGGTCTGGTCGCCATTACAGCAGGCTGCGACGTGGTATCGCCCATCGGCGCGGCAATTATCGGTCTCATTGCAGCATTTGTTGTTGTATTCGGCATTGAATTTGTTGATAAAAAACTCAAAATCGACGACCCTGTCGGCGCGGTTGGCGTTCACGGACTCTGCGGCGCGGCGGGCACCATTTTGACAGGACTGTTCGCGCTGGACGGCGGCGTATTCTATGGCGGCGGTTTCCAATTCTTCGGCATTCAAGTGCTGGGCGTTGTTTCCGTCATTGCTTGGGTTGCCGTTACCATGACTATTGTTTTCTTCATCATTAAAAAGACAGTGGGACTGCGCGTTTCCGCCAGCGAGGAAATTGCCGGTCTTGACTCCGAGGAACATGGACTCGCCAGCAGTTATGCAGACTTTATGCCTATGGCAAACCTAACTGCATCAGGCGGCAGCGAAGCCGCTCCAAGCATGGCGCCTGTGGAAAAGGCTGTTCCTGTGGAACACTACACGGCTCCCGCTGCTTCCGCTGAAGCAGTTTCCGGCGAAAAACTCACTAAGGTTGCCATTGTGATGAAACAGAGCAAATTTGACGAATTGAAAGACGCCATGAATGAAATCGGCGTGACAGGTATGACCCTTACGCATGTTCTGGGCTGCGGCATTCAAAAAGGAAACGCGCAGTATTACCGCGGCGTTGAAATGGACGTGACGCTGCTGCCGAAAATCAAAGTGGAAATTATCGTTTCCAAAGTACCGGTGCGCACTGTCATTGAAACAGCGAAAAAGATTTTGTATACAGGGCATATTGGCGACGGTAAAATCTTTGTCTATGATGTGGAAAATGTTGTCAAAGTCCGCACA